>NZ_JAWJTG010000023.1:0-72840 GCF_032911605.1 Stenotrophomonas mexicanensis | reverse complement strand
GGGGGCGTGAGCGCCATGGATGGCGCGACCGAGCCTCCATGGACGGATTCACGGCTTCCCCCGCAGCCGGACCCACCCCGCCATCCCGCAGGAAACCAGCCTTTGAAGTTGCTTCGGCTGTTGCTTCGGCCTCTGCGGGTGCCGGGCGCCGCCCGGCCGAACTACAATCCCGCTCATGCTGAAATTCTCGAATACCTCCCGCCGGGGGAGCCGATGAGCGGCCGTGGCGGCAATGAAGGCCAGGTCCGCATCATCGGCGGGCGCTGGCGCAATACCCGCCTGCCGGTGCCGATCCTGCCGGGGCTCCGCCCCAGCAGCGACCGCGTGCGCGAAACCCTGTTCAACTGGCTGATGCCCAGGCTCGGTGGGGCCCGCGTGCTGGACCTGTTCGCCGGCAGTGGCGCACTGGGCCTGGAGGCGGTCTCGCGCGGTGCCGCACACGCCACCCTGGTCGAACGCGATGCGCAGCTGGGACGCAATCTGACCGCTGCCGTGGCCAAGCTGCAGGCCTCCGACCAGATCAGCGTCGTGCAGGCTGATGCCCTGCGCTGGCTGCAGGGCGCGCCGGCGCAGCAGGCCGATCTGGTCTTCATCGACCCGCCGTTCGCCGACGGCCTGTGGCAGGACGTGCTGGCCCAGCTGCCGCGGCACTTGGCCGCCGGTGCCTGGCTGTACGTGGAATCGCCGGCGGGCCACGTGCCGGTGCTGCCGCCGGACTGGCTGCTGCACCGCGAGGGTGGCACCCGCGAGGTGCGCTTTGCCCTGTACCGCCGCGCCACTGCTACACTTTGACCTCATCTGAACATCTGCATCCGCCCATGACCGTGGCCAACCGCCGCATTGCCGTCTACCCCGGCACGTTCGATCCGATCACCAACGGTCACATCGACCTGGTGAGCCGTGCCGCGCCGCTGTTCGAAAAGGTCGTGGTCGGCGTGGCGCAGAGCCCGTCCAAGGGCCCGGCGCTGCCGCTGGAGCAGCGCGTGCAGCTGGCGCGTGGCGCGCTGGCCCACCACAGCAACGTCGAGGTCATCGGCTTCGATACCCTGCTGGCGCATTTCGTACGTTCGGTCCAGGGCGGGGTGCTGCTGCGCGGCCTGCGCGCGGTGTCCGACTTCGAGTACGAGTTCCAGATGGCCAGCATGAACCGGCACCTGATCCCCGAGGTCGAGACCCTGTTCCTGACCCCGGCCGAGCAGCACAGCTTCATTTCGTCCTCGCTGGTCCGCGAGATCGCGCGCCTGGGTGGCGACGTGTCCGGCTTCGTGCCGGCCGCGGTGCTCGAAGCCCTGCGCAAGGTCCGCGAAGCGAAGTCGGCACAGTCGTAAGCCCCGCTGTACCCGCACCCCATTACGTACAACACCACGCACCATTCCGGGAGGAAACCCATGAACACCACCATGCGCGCGATGCTGATCGCTTCGTTGGCCCTGGCCTTCACCGCCTGCAAGAAGGAAGAGGCCGCTCCGGTCGACGAGGCCAAGCAGGCCCTGGTCGCTCCGTCCAAGGACGACGATGCAGGCTGGAAGAAGTACCTGCAGGAAGTGGCGATCCAGAACATGGGCAACATCACCAACAGCCCGTTCCTGTACTACCTCTCGCCGGAATCGGACCCGGACTTCCAGGCCAAGTACGAGCGCCAGACCGAGAGCGCGACCCAGGCCGTGGCCCGTGGCGTGCAGCCGGGCAACATGCTGGCCTTCGGTTCGTCGGCCTCGGGCAAGATGGCTGACATGATCCAGGCCGTGTTCAAGGACGTGTCGCCGGATTCGATGAAGGGCGTGCGCGTCGTCTTCATCGGCCAGTCGGCCGACAACGCCCGCGTACAGGCTGCGATCCAGCCGACCGGTGCCGAGTACATTTTCGTCGAAGCCAAGTAATACCGAGCCATGGCGGCCATGCTCCGGCATGGCCCGGGCGGCGTCCTGCAAGGGCGCCGCTGATGACCTGACCGGCCCGCGCGCCCGCGCTGGCCGGTCCTTTGTCCCAGGGCGCGGGCGAGGAGTATCGCCGTGTCGCTGAAAATCAACGAGCTCTGCGTCAACTGCGACGTATGCGAGCCGGCCTGCCCGAACCAGGCCATTGCGATGGGTGAAACCATCTACGTGATCGACCCTGCGCGCTGCACCGAATGCGTGGGTCATTTCGACGAGCCACAGTGCGTGGTCGTCTGCCCGGTCGAGTGCATCGACCCGGACCCGGAGATCGTGGAAACGGAAGACCAGCTGCTGGCCAAGCTGCGCCAGCTGCAGCACGATCACCCCGAACTCTACGCGGAGCCCCCATCCGAATGAAGACGCTGATCGTCCGCCCCCTGTTGCTGCTCGGCCTGCTGCTGAGCCCGATTGCCTGGGCCGACAGCCCGGCCCGTGCCGAGCGCCCCGATGGCGCGGCCATTGCCAGCGGCCATGCGCTGGCCACCCAGGCGGGCATGGACATCCTGGCGCAGGGCGGCAACGCCTTCGATGCCGCGGTGGCGGTATCGTCCACGCTGGCGGTGGTCGAGCCGATCAGTTCCGGCCTGGGCGGCGGTGGCTTCTTCCTGCTGCACGACGCGGCTACCGGCAAGGATGTGATGCTGGATGCGCGCGAGACCGCACCGGCCGCTGCGACCCCGCAGGCCTTCCTCGACAAGCAGGGCAACCTCGACCGTGACCGCTCGGTCAATGGCGCCTGGTCGGCCGGTATCCCGGGCCTGCCTGCGGCGCTGGTCGAGCTGTCGGCCAAGCACGGCAAGCTGCCATTGGCGGCCTCGCTGCAGCCGGCCATCCGCATCGCGCGCGAAGGCTTCCCGGTGTATGACCGCATGGCCAAAGGCTATGCCTCGCGCCGTGAAGTGATGGAGCGCTATCCCGGAACGCGCGAGGTCTACCTGCGCAACGGCAAGCCGATCGCCAGCGGTGACCTGTTCAAGCAGCCGGAGCTGGCACAGACGCTGGAGCGCCTGGCCGCAGGTGGCTTCGATGGCTTCTACAAGGGCCAGACCGGAACGCTGTTGCTGGCCGGCGTGAAGCAGGCCGGCGGCAAGTGGACCGCTGAAGAGCTGGCCGGTTACCGCGTGAAGCAGCGCGAGCCGATCGTGTTCAACTACAACGGCTGGAAGATCACCACCGCGCCGCCGCCGTCGTCCGGTGGCATCGCGCTGGCCAGCATGCTGCAGATCCTGGAAGGCTGGGATATCAAGAAGATGGACCCGGCGCACCGCACCCACCTGGTGGTGGAGTCGATGCGTCGCGCCTACCGTGACCGCACCTTCTTCCTCGGCGATCCGGACTTCGTGCAGATCCCGCAGAAGGTGCTGACCAGCAAGGACTACGCACAGGGCCTGCGGGCGACCATCCATCCGGAGAAGGCCACGCCCAGCGACCTGCTGTCGGGCAACCCGACCCCGCTGGAGGACGACGAGACCACCCATTTCTCGATCATCGACCGCGACGGCAACCGCGTCGGCGCCACCCAGACCGTCAACCTGCTGTACGGCTCGGGGCTGATTCCCAAGGGCACCGGCGTGCTGCTGAACAACGAGATGGACGACTTCGCGCTGAAGCCGGGCACGCCCAATGCGTTCGGCGTGATGGGCTATGAAGCCAATGCGCCGAAGCCGGGCAAGCGCATGCTCAGCTCGATGACGCCGACCTTCATGGAGAACGCCGACAAGGTGGTGGTGCTGGGCACCCCGGGTGGCAGCCGCATCATCACCATGGTGCTGCTGGGCATCCTCGGCTACGACGACGGCCTGGATGCGCAGCAGGTTGCCGCACTGCCGCGCTACCACCACCAGTGGCTGCCGGACCTGATCGAAGCCGAGGACGATGCGTTCGACGCGGCGACGGTGAAGCAGCTGCAGGCGATGGGCCACAAGATCGACCTGCCGGGCAATGTCGCCGCGGGTGGCCGCGGTTCCAGCCACGTGTGGGGCAACCTGCAGACCGTGGAATGGGACCGCAGGGCCAACAAGCTGTTCGGCGGCAGCGACCCGCGCAATCCGGTCGGCAGTGCCCAGGTGGTGCCGGCACACTGATCCGGTGGTGCCGGCTGCGGGCCGGCAATCCGGCTGATTATCGAAACCCCGCCTTTGCCGGCGGGGTTTTCTGTTTCCCTTCTAGCGATTATTTAACGAGCCGGCGCCGATAATCGACACATGAAACTCTGGTCTATTCGTGGAAACTCGCAGCGCCTCGATGGCGGCGCGATGTTCGGCAACGCGCCGCGCGCGTTGTGGGAAAAATGGGCGGCACCGGACGAGCTCAATCGCATCGAGCTGGCCTGCCGTGCGCTGCTTGCCAGCCCGCTGGAAGGCAAGACGGTGCTGTTTGAAACCGGTATCGGGGCGTTCTTCGATCCGCGCATGCGCGAACGCTACGGTGTGCAGGAAAGCCAGCACGTGCTGATCGATTCGCTGCGCGAAGCCGGCTTCGAGCACGAGGATATCGACGTGGTGGTGCTCAGCCACCTGCATTTCGATCATGCCGGTGGCCTGCTGGCGGCATGGAGCGAAGGACGTGAGCCCGAGCTGCTGTTCCCCAACGCAACCTATGTGGTCGGCGCGCAGCATTGGCAGCGCGCCGTGCAGCCACACCCGCGCGATCGCGCCAGCTTCATTCCGGAACTGCCGGGCCTGCTGCAGGCCAGTGGCCGGCTGGAAGTGGTGGACGGGGAGTACTCGAAGGCGCTCGGCCGCAGCGTGCGCTTCAGTTACAGCGACGGGCATACACCGGGGCTGATGCTGGCCGAGATCGTCGGTCACGCGCATGCAGGCGAAAGTGCGCATGGTGGCGTGGTGTTCTGTGCCGACCTGATCCCGGGCCGCTCATGGGTACACGTGCCGATCACCATGGGCTATGACCGCAATGCCGAGCTGCTGATCGACGAGAAGCGGCAGTTCCTGGAAGACAAGCTGGCGCGCAACGTGCGGCTGTTCTTCACCCACGACCCGCAGGTGGCATTGGCGCAGCTTGGCAGGGATGACAAGGGGCGTTTCGTGACCCTGCACGAGCAGGGTGAGCTGAAGGCGCGCGCCCTGGGGTAATGGCATGGCCGGGCAATGCCCGGCCTTTTACTGATGACGGTATATCCACGCCATGCGTGGATGGCGTTTCATCCGGATGCGACCATTACGACGCCTTCAGGCAGCTGCTCATGAAGGTCTTGCGCGCATCACCGGCCAGCTTTTTGGCGCCCGCGTCAGCGTTGCACTTGCGCATGCGTTCCTGCTGCGTATTGACCGGCTTGGCGTCGGCGGCGTGGCCGCTGAGGCAGGAGCTCTGTGCAGTCTTGTAGGCATCGCCCTTCAGCCCCTTGTTCTTGGCCGAACATTCGGCCATGCGCTGCTGCTGCGGAGTGGTGGCATTGGCAGCCAGGGGCAGGCCGACCAGCAGGACGGCGGCCAGCAGGAAAGAGGCTTTCATCGGGAGCTCCAAGGGTGGCGGGTGCGCGGAGCATTCGCTTCCCGGCGCCAAGAGCACGTGAAGAATCGCAACGCGGCCGCGATGGCCTGCGCTGTTGGGGTCAGACCCCTTTCGCGGCGAAAGGGCTCTGACCCCGGTTCTTCGGATCAGCCGACGCGGGTACCGAAGATGCGGTCACCGGCATCGCCCAGGCCCGGCAGGATGTAGCCCTTGTCGTTGAGCTGGGCATCGATGGCCGCGGTGTAGATCTCCACGTCCGGGTGCACGGCCTTGACCGCCTCGATGCCTTCCGGCGCGGCCACCAGGAAGATGCCCTTGATGCGGCGGGCGCCGGCACGCTTGAGCATGTCGATGGTGGCGATCAGGGTACCGCCGGTGGCCAGCATAGGGTCCAGGATCAGCGCGTCGCGCTCTTCCAGGCGCCCGGTCAGGCGCTCGAAGTAGGGCACCGGCTGCAGGGTTTCCTCATCGCGCTGCAGGCCGACCACGCTGACACGGGCCGCCGGGATCAGCGACAGCACGCCGCTGAGCATGCCCAGGCCGGCGCGCAGGATCGGCACCACGGTGATCTTGGCGCCCGCAATGCGCTGCACGGTGACCGGGCCGGCCCAGCCGGGCAGGGTGTGCGGCTCGGTGTCCAGGTCGGCGGTGGCCTCGTAGGCCAGCAGCGTACCCAGCTCGTTGGCCAGTTCGCGGAAATCCTTGGTGCTGAGCGCAGCGTTGCGCATCAGGCCGATCTTGTGCTGCACCAGCGGGTGGCGCACTTCGACGATCTTCATGGTCGGGAAGGGGAAAAGGAGAGAGGGCGCCATTTTGCCGGATCGGCGGGCCGAACCCAAACCTGGCCCGGAGCGGTGTTACTCGAAATGTGCAGGCGCATGTCACGGCCATGCAACCTTGCGGACATACCGTGCAGACCCATTCTTAACAGGAATGGGGATTCCCAGTGCATATCAAGACTCCGTTGGCCGTTGCCATCACGCTGACCCTGGCGATGGGGGCCGCAGCCCCGCTGCAGGCGGCCGGGCAGCAGGCGGTTGCCGCCACCGGCGCCGTGGCCGCTGATGCGGTCGACCTGGACCGCATCGAAGTGCGCGCCCAGCTCGAATCACAGATCCGCGCGGTTGACCTCAAGCGCAGCAGTGATGCGATCGAAGACGCCGTGTCCTCCGATGCACTGGGCCAGTACCCGGACAAGAACGTGGCCGAGTCGCTGCAGCGCCTGCCGGGCATCAGCGTGACCCGCGACCAGGGCGAGGGGCGCTTCGTGGTCATCCGCGGTCTGGACGCCAACCTCAACAGCGTCAGCGTGGATGGCATCGCCATCGGTACGCCGGAGGATTCCAGCCGCGCCGCACCGCTGGACGTGATCCCGTCCGACTCCACCGAGCGCCTGCGCGTGGTCAAGTCGCCGACCCCGGACATGCCCGGTGATGCCATCGGCGGCGCCGTGCTGGTGGAATCGGCCTCGGCCTTCGACCGCGAAGGTCGCAGCCTGCGTGGCAAGATCGAAGGCAGCCACCAGCAGTTGTCCGGCGAGACCAGCCCCAAGGCCGCCTTCAACTACAGCGAAGTGTTCAACGACACCTTCGGTGTGGCGCTGGGCGTGAACTACCAGAAGCGCAGGTTCGAGTCGGACAACACCGAAGTGGAGTATGACGGCGAGGACGATGCCGTCCCCGGCGATGTCACCGCGATCAACCTGCAGCACCGCAAGTACGAGATCGAGCGCAAGCGCATCGGTGCCAACCTCAACCTCGACTGGCGCCCGAATGAATACAGCAAGTACTACCTGCGTACGCTGTACAGCCAGTTCGACGATGCGGAGACCCGCCAGCGCGTGATCTTCAACTTCGACGACGCGAAGATGGTCAAGACCGGCACCGACCAGTATCGGCTGGATGGCATGCCGAAGGATTCCATCGACAAGCGCATGCGCTACCGCACCAAGAAGGAAAACACCTTCGCGGCAAGTCTCGGTGGCGAGAACAAGCTGACCAACGCCGTGGTCGATTACCGGATCGGCTACACCCGCACCGAAGAGCGGGTGAACGACGAGATGGAGGCCCGTTTCAAGCTTGATGGCAAGGCCTTCAATGGCACCCTCGACCAGCGCAGCCGCCTGCCCAGCTACAGCTTCGACAACCCGCAGTGGCTGGACAACGGCAACTACGCGTTCGACCGCTTCGTGCTCTCGCCCAAGCAGGTCAACGACAAGGAACACAGCGCGCAGGTCAACGTACGCTTCGACGGCGACAGCAGCAGCATCAAATTCGGCCTGCTGGGCCGCTGGCGCGACCGCGACGTGAACGTCGACGAACGCGAACTGCGTGTCGGCCCGAAGGTGGCGCTGTCGAGCTGGACAACCTCCTCGCCGGAACACCGCCACGGCAACCTGGGTGACGGCATGGATTCGGCCGCGATGCGTGCCTTCTGGGCGGCCAATGGCGGACAGTACAGCGCTCGTCCGCAGGACGTCGGTGGCAACGCGATGACATCGCTGGAAGAGGACTACGTGGCCAGCGAAGACATCTTCGCCAGCTACGCCATGGGTACCTGGGATGTGGGCGCGCTGCGCATCATCGGCGGTGTGCGCGTGGAAAACACCCAGTTCAAGGCGATCGGCAACCAGGTGGACGTGGCCGCCAACGGGCGCAGCTTCACCGTCACCCCGCGGGTGGCCAACAGCAGCTACACCAACGTGCTGCCGGGCCTGCACCTGCGCTACGACGCGGCCGATGACTGGGTACTGCGCGCCTCGGCCAACAAGACCGTATCGCGTCCTTCCTTCGGCGATGTCTCGCCACGCGTGGGCTACAGCCGCGGCGACGAGGAAGTGCGCCTGGGTAATCCGGAACTGGATCCGTACGAGTCGAAGAACATCGACCTGTCGGTGGAGAAGTACATCGGCAGCACCGGTATCGTTTCACTTGGCCTGTTCCACAAGTCGATCGATGGCTACATCGTGCAAATGGTGCGGACCAATGATCCCGCTTTTGGCGGCTTTGACGTGACCCAGCCGATCAATGGCCGCAAGGCCACCGTGCGCGGTGCGGAATTCAACTGGCAGCAGCAGCTGGCCTTCCTGCCGGACGGCCTGGATGGCCTGCTGGTCGGTGCCAGTGGCACTTGGCTGGATACCAAATTCGATGCCGGCATCAAGGACCGTCCAGGCGAGGACTTCACCCTGCCGCGCGCCTCCAAGCATGTCTACAGCGCACACATCGGCTATGAAAAGTACGGTGTGAGTACACGCCTGGCGGCGGTATACCGCAGCGAGTACCTGGACAGCATCGGCAAGGGCCGGGCGTTCGACATCTACGTTGCACCGAACACCCAGCTCGATTTCTCGCTGGACTACAAGTTCACCCCGCGGGTGAGCATGTATTTCGAAGCACAGAACCTGCTGGACAAGCCGCTTGAGCTGTACCAGGGCACGCGCTCGCGCACCCTGCAGATGGAAGAATACGGTCGTACCTACGCGCTCGGCCTGAAGGTGGCACTGTGATGGGGCGTGGCATCACCGTCCTGGCGGTCGCGCTCGCGGCGACCCTGGCCGCCGGCTGCACGCCGGCGACCGGCAACGATCCGGCCGCGGCCCCTACGGCAGCGAAAGCCGGGGGCGCGCGCACGGTGACCACCATCGCCGAAGCCTTCCTGTCACCGATGACCCCGGCCGACAACATTGACTCGCCGGCGGCCTGGCGCGCGCCGGACGGCGCGCTGTGGCTGATCGCCACCGCCAAGGCCACCGACAAGCTGGTGGTCTACGACGGCAGCACCGGCCAGCACCTGCGTGACGTCGGCAGCAGCGGCTCCGCACCGGGGCAGTTCGACCGCCCAAACGGCATCGCGGTAATCGACGACCTGCTGTGGATCGTGGAGCGCGACAATCACCGCGTGCAGGTGCTGAGCCTGCCGGACTTCGCGCCGCTGGCGACGTTCGCTGCGGACGACCTGCGCAAGCCGTATGGGCTGTGGGTCGACCGCCGTGCCGATGGCTACAGCGTCTACGTCACCGACTCCTGGGACAACGGCGAGGATGCGCAGGGGCGTGACATCCTGCCGCCGCTGGCCGAGCTGGACAAGCGCGTGCGCCAGTACCACGTGACCCGCGACGGTGCGAAGGTCGAGGCGAAGCTGGTGGCCAGCATCGGTGACACCAGCGAAGCCGGTGCGCTGCGCGTGGTCGAGTCGATCTGGGGCGACCCGGAGAATGATCGCCTGCTGATCGCCGAAGAGGATGAAAGCTACGCCAGCGAGTTCAAGGTCTACACCCTTGCCGGACGCTTCACCGGCACCACATTCGGTCGCGACGTGTTCAAGGCGCAGGCCGAAGGTGTGACCCTGCGTACCTGCGGCAAGGACGGCTGGTGGATCACCACCGAACAGGGCAAGCAGCGCAGCGTGTTCCATCTGTTCGACCGGCACACGCTGAAGCCGGTGGGCGCGTTCCAGGGGAATACCGTGGCCAACACCGACGGCATCTGGATGATGCAGCAACCCAGTGCGCGCTTCCCGCACGGCGCACTGTATGCAGTGCATGACGACCAGGGCGTGGTGGCGTTCGACTGGGAGAGCATCGCCAAGCAGTTGGCATTGCCGCTGGAGTGTGGCGCATGAGCCGGCAGTGCGTGATGCGCACGCTGGCGTTGGGCCTGCTGCTGGCACTGCCGTCGCTGTCGTTCGCAGCGGCCGAACCCAACACCCAGGTGCCAGCAGGCAGCCGCCACTACGCAGCGACGCCGGTGCCGGATCGCATCGTCGCCTCGCCGGCGGTCGATCCCAGCCACGGCTTCGCCGTGGCCTGGCGTACTGACGGCAGCGTGCAGGCACCGCTGCTCGAGATCGCTCTCGCCGGGGATTCGCCGGCCATCGAGGGCATCCGCCAGGTGCGCGCAACGACCCGCGCGCTGCAGACCGAGAACGGGCTGTCGCATCATCATCGCGCGGACATCAGCGGCCTGCAGCCGGATACCCAGTACGTCTACCGTGTGCAGGGCAACGGCAGTTGGAGCGCCTGGAACCAGCTGCGCACGCTGGCTGCGGCCGACCAGCCGCTGACCCTGCTGTACTTCGGTGATACCCAGAACAAGAACGTCAGCCATGTCAGCCGTGTAGTGCGCGCCGCGCAGAAGGCCGCACCGCAGGCGCGCATGAGCCTGTTCGCCGGTGACCTGGTCAGCGGCGGCGACAACATGGATGACAGCGAATGGGGCGAGTGGTTTGCTGCCACCGGCTGGCTGGCGCAGGAAACGCTGGTGGCCCCGGCGATCGGCAATCATGAGTATTTCGAGGAATTCGAGGACACCCCGCAGGAGCGGCGCGTGCTGGGCAAGCATTGGCCGGTCACCTTCGCGCTGCCGGGCAACGGCGCCACCGCCGCGCAGCAGACCAGCTACTGGTTCGATGCGCAGGGTGTACGCGTGGCGGTGGTCGATGGCACCTCGGCACTCGACCTGGGTACCGCCAAGGCGGAGGCACAGTGGCTGGACAAGGTTCTGACCGGCAACCCGCAGCCGTGGACCATCGTGCTGCTGCACCAGCCGTTCTACTCACCCCGCGAAGGCCGCGAGAACGCTGCGCTGCGTGACGTGCTGTTGCCGGTGGTACGCCGCCACAGCGTCGATCTGGTGCTGCAGGGCCACGATCACACCTATGGCCGTCGCGGTGAAGGGCAGGCCGCCACGCCGCAGTACGTGGTGACCGTGGCCGGGCCGAAGCAGTACCGCCTTTCCGACGAAGCACGCAGGACGATGGATCCGGTGGCCGAGGATACCCAGTTGTTCCAGGTGTTGAACATTGATCCGCAGCGCCTGCGCTATGAAGCACGCACGGTGACCGGCCGTCTCTACGATGCCTTCGAACTGCGCCGTGATGCCAAGGGTGGCAAGCAGCGCACGGAGCTGACCGAAGGTCGCATCACGCAGCGCGACTGCCCGCGCGCGCAGACCGCCAAGGGTCGTGCCGACCGCTGCTGGGAGTGAGAAGACGCATATGACCACGCCCCGACGCATCCTTCCGCTCGCCGCCATCGGTGCCGCCCTGCTGCTGCTGGCCAGTGCGGTGACCGCTGCCGATACCGTACTGCATCCGTTCCTGGTGGCCCAGCCGAAGCAGGCCCCACAGGAGGTGAATCTGGCGGTGGAGATTCCGGCCGGCAGCTTCACCAAGTACGAGATCAAGGAGGACGGCCTGGTCCATGTGGACCGCTTCCAGTCGATGCCGGTGGCCTATCCGGCCAACTACGGCTCGATGCCGCGCACTCTGGCCGGCGACAACGATCCGCTGGACGCGCTGGTGCTGACCCGTGAACCGCTGCATCCGGGCGTGATCGTGCGCTTCCGGCCGATCGGCTATCTGAAGATGATCGATGGCGGCGAGCACGACGAGAAGATCATCGGCGTGCCCACCGACAAGGTCGACCCGACCTACGCCAGCATCCGCGACCTGAAGGATCTGCCGGAGGTCGAGCGTCAGCGCATCGAGGCGTTCTTCCGGGTTTACAAGGCCCTGCCGGCGGGACGCAACCCGGTGCAGCTCAATGGCTGGGGCAACGCCGCCGAGGCGCGGGTACTGATCAGCGAGGCGATGCAGCGTTTCGAGAAGTAGATCCACGCCATGCGTGGATTCAGTCCAGCAACGTCCCGATGAACGACTCGGCCTGCAGGCGGTCGCCCAGTACCTGGGCCACCGCCTGTACGGCTACCTCCTGGTGTTCAGGACGGATGCCACCATCGTCTTCGTCGTTGTAGAGGTCATCGCCTGCATCGAGGTACACCGTGCCTGCAGCAGCCAGAGCCGCCATCAAGGTCGGCACATCGGTAGTGACCTCGCCGGCATCCAGCAGGCCCGCACCGTGGTGACTGAACAGCACACGGCCGTCATCCAGGTCGAGGATGAACGGATCGGCGCCGCGATCGGCGATCACCAGCCAGTTCGATGGCCAGTTGTCGATCGGCTCGCCGCTGATGCCATGCCAGCGATAACCGGCCTGGTGACTCCACACACGCCGCAGCGGCGGTATCCAGACATCGAGGCCCGGAATGGTGATGCCGGAGTTGCCCACCTTCGCATTGATCTCATGACCCAGCGGTCCCACCTGCGCGTAGAAGCGCGCCAGCAACGGTGGGAGCGGGAACGGTCCCTGCCAGTCACCTTCGTACTGGGCCCGCAGCAGCCCGAAGCGGGCGAATGAGGCGTGCAATTCATCCATGGCGGGGTCCAACGAGGAGCGGCCCAGCAGCCTAGCAGACGGCGTCTGCGTGCAACGCCTTCACCACCGCTGGCTATCATGTCCGCCTTCAACAACGAAGGCGGTGTCTGTGTCGGTAGCGTTGGTATGGTTCCGCCGTGATCTGCGGCTGCAGGACAATCCGGCCCTGCAGGCCGCGCTGGATGCCGGTCACGACGTGGTGCCGATCTACATCCATGCGCCCCACGAAGAGGGCGAGTGGGTGCCGGGTGCCGCCTCCGATGCGTGGCGCCACCGTTCACTGGCCGCGTTGGATGCGGACCTGCTCACGCGGGGTTCCTCGCTGGTGCTGCGCAGCGGTGACAGCCTGTCGGCCCTGCAGTTGCTGATCGAGCAGACCGGCGCCGAGGCGGTGTACTGGAACCGCAAGTACGAACCGGCCACCCAGCCACGCGACGCCACCATCAAGCGCACGCTGCGCGAGCAGGGCATCGACGCACAGAGCTGCAATGGCAGCCTGCTGTTCGAGCCGTGGGACATCGCCACCCAGCAGGGCCAGCCCTACAAGGTATTCACGCCGTACTGGCGCAACGTACTCAGCCACTGGCGCCTGCCCGCACTGCAGGCTGCACCGAAGGCACTGGCGACGCACGCGGTCGACAGCCTGGCATTGGATGATCTCCAGTTGGGACCGACGCTGGACTGGGATACCGGCTTCTGGGAGCACTGGCAGCCGGGTGAAGCCGGTGCGCTGGAAGCGCTGTCCGTGTTCGAGGACGGTGCGCTGCGCGGCTACCGCGAGCAGCGTGACCTGCCAGATCGCGTGGGCACCTCGCGGCTGTCGCCGCACCTGCATTTCGGCGAAATCGCACCCTGGCGGATTGCCCATGCGCTGGAAGGGCTGCGCAGTGCCGGCACCGACGCCGACATCGACGGCTACCTTCGCCAACTGGGCTGGCGTGACTTCGCCTACCACCTGCTGCATCACTTCCCGAAGACGCCGACCGACAACCTCAACCCGCGCTTTGACCGTTTCCCGTGGGCCACACCGAGTGCCGCGCAGCTGCACGACTGGCAGCGCGGCAACACCGGCGTGCCGATCGTCGATGCAGGCCTGCGCGAGCTGTGGCACACCGGTTACATGCACAACCGGGTGCGGATGATCGTGGCCAGCTATCTGTGCAAGCACCTGCGCGCGCACTGGCTGCATGGCGCGCGCTGGTTCTGGGACACCCTGGTCGATGCCGACCTGGCCAACAACACGATGGGCTGGCAGTGGGTGGCCGGGACCGGTGCCGATGCCGCACCTTACTTCCGCGTGTTCAACCCCGTGACCCAGGCCGAGAAGTTCGACCCCCAGGCCCGCTACATCAGCCGCTGGGTGCCCGAACTGGGGGCGCTGCCGGTGAAAGCGCGCTTCGCGCCGTGGCAGCATCCGTTGCTGCTGGCGGCACATGCCCCGGGCTATCCGCGCACGCCGCTGGTGGATCTGGCGGTTGGCCGCGATGCCGCGCTGGCTGCCTACCGGCAGTCGGGAGCGGGGTAAAGTGCGGGCTGAGCGATCCGGTCAGTTAGCTGAACGCGGCCCTGTCGACGTGCCCGATCATCATTCCGGCATCGCATCGGGCTGTTTATTCTCTTTGCGCCCGCAGGCCGCCGGCCGACCGGAAACCAAGGAGAACCTCATGATCCGCAATACCACCCGCAACGTCGCACTGGCCCTGATGAGTGCGGCCGTCCTGTCGGCCTGCGCCACCGGCGGCTCCTACGTACAGAGTGACCAGTACGGCAACCCGACCGAGCAGCAGAACCGCACCGGCCGCAACGCGCTGATCGGCACCGCCATCGGCGTAGCCGCCGGCCTGCTGACCGGTGACAGCGCCACGGAGCGCCGCCAGCATGCGCTGATCGGCGCCGGTATCGGCGCGCTCAGCGGCGCCGCGGTAGGCCAGTACCAGGATCGCCAGGAACGCGCACTGCGCGAGCGCACTGCCAACACCGGCATCGATGTGCAGCGCCAGGGCGACAACATCATGCTGAACCTGCCGGACGGCATCACCTTCGACTTCGGCAAGGCGACCCTGAAGCCGCAGTTCTACGGTTCGCTCAACGGCGTGGCAGGCACCCTGCGTGATTACAACCAGACCATGATCGAAGTGGTCGGCCATACCGACAGCATCGGCAGTGACGCGGTCAACAACCGCCTTTCGAAGGAACGTGCCGACTCGGTCGCGCAGTACCTGATCGGCCAGGGCGTGCAGAGCGTGCGCATCGAAACCCTGGGCGCCGGCAAGTCGTACCCGATTGCCGACAACAGCACCGATGCCGGCCGCGCCAAGAACCGCCGCGTCGAAATCCGCGTGATTCCGCTCAAGCAATAACGCTACGCGTTATTGCTTGAGCCGGTCCGGCTATCGGCCGGAACGAAAATGCCGCCCTTGCAGGCGGCATTTTTGTGGGTGCCGAGCGTTGCTCGGCACACCGATAGCACCCGTAGAGTCGAGCTTGCTCGACTGAAGCGCAAGAGCAGTCGAGCAAGCTCGACTCTACGGAATGCCGGTAGATCCACGCCATGCGTGGATGCTTCCGGTCATGCGGCCGAAGCGGCCACCTTCTCCAGGATCTGCTTGCCGCTGCTTTCCAGCGCCGCGTCTTCCTTTTCCTTCTGCTGCTGCGCCAGCTTCGCGCCCGGGCACTGCGCCAGCATGTAATTGGCGTCGAAGTTGAGCTTCTCGACCAGGAAGTCGACGAATGCACGCACCTTCGGCGAGACCAGGCGGCCACCGGCGAACACGGCGTTGAAGTCCACTTCCGGGCCAGTCCAGCCGGCCAGCACGCGCCGTACCATGCCCGACTCGACGAACGGCTTGGCCATCACGTCGCCGGTCAGCAGCAGGCCTTCGCCGCACACCAATGCACCATTCAACGCAGACATGTCGTTGGCGGTCATCAGCGGGGTAACAGGGAAGTCGCGCAGCTCGCCGCCGTTCTCGCCCAGCTGCCAGGTGAAGCGCGGCGAGTTGCCGGTGTGGTACGGCTTGCGCATCGCCAGGATGCGATGGAACTGCAGCTCTTCCGGGTGCAGCGGCTCACCATAGCGTTCGATGTAGGCCGGGCTGGCGAACACCTGCGTGCGCAGGCTGCCCAGCTTGCGTGCCACCAGGTTGGAATCGGGCAGGGCACCCACGCGCAGGGCCAGGTCCGCCTCACCTGCAATCAGGTCCAGCTTCTCGTTGCCCATATGCATGTCCAGACGGATCTCTGGATACTGCGCATGGAACTGGCCCAGCAGCGGCGCAATCCAGGTGATGCCGATCGAGTAAGGCACGGTGAAGCGCAGCCAGCCGCGCGGACCGGACTGCAGCTGGCTCACCGCGCTCTCGGCTTCTTCCAGCTCGCGCGCGATGCGCTGGCAATGTTCGTGGTAGATCGAACCCGCTTCGGTCAGGCCGAGGCGGCGGGTGGTCCGGTGCAGCAGGCGCGCACCGAGGCGCGTTTCCAGCTCCTGCACTTTGCGGCTGACCGTGGTCTTGGGCAGGCCGAGCGATTTGGCAGCGGCAATGAAACTGCCTTGCTCGACCACTTTGACGAAGATCAGCGTCTCGTTGAGATCGTGGGACATGGTCTGGGATCCTGGACGTCGGGGATGGGACAATCGTGACAGAACGATTGGACCGGGAGCGGGATGATTATTCCCCTTAATCAGGACTAATCAAGTAAAGGTTTGAGGTCTATCGTGGCGCCATTCGTTATTTGGAGCCCGTCCGCCATGAGCCTGCGCAACATTCTTGCCCGTCTCCGGAACGCCGGCCAGAGCACCCTGGACCTGGCAATGACCGTTGAAGTCCGCCCGAGTTCCTTGGTACACAAGGACTTCCGTGAGTTTACCGCGCCGATGCGTCAGCAGCGTGGCGGTGCCATCCGCCTGGCCCCGCACAAGGGCGACCGGCTGCGTCGAATCGGGACTATCCCGGATTTGGGAGGAAATGTCCCGTGAATGGGATGCTGACGCCCGAAGTCCTGGTCCTCGGCGGCACCGGTGCCGTCGGCCAGGGCGTGGTTGGCGCACTGCTGGAAGCCGGCAGCCCGGTGCTGGTGGTCGGTCGCGACCCGGGCCGGCTGGCGGCGCTGCATGAGCAGTTCGCCGATGAGCCGGGCCTGGAGACGCTGCTGGGTTCGCTCAGCGATGACGGCTCGGCGCGCGTACTGGCCGAACGCATCGCGCATCGCCCGCGTCCGCTGGCGGCAGTGATCGCCGCAATGGGCGGCCCTTACCGTCGCGGCCGGGTGACTGACCGCAACGGCGATGAACTGCTGGGCGCGATGCAGGCCGATCTGATGCCGCACGTGCACGCAGTGCGTCATCTGCTGCCGCTGCTGCAGGACAACGTGCATGCGCGCCGCTACGTGATGATCGGCAGCCCGGCCAATGCCAAGCCATGGGCGGGCTACGGCGAAACCTCGATCACCACTGCGGCGCTGCGTATGTACGCGCAGGTGGTGCACCAGGAAGCCCAGGCATTGGGCGTGCGCGCGCAGATGCTGGAAGTCTGCAGCCCGGTGTGTACGCCGGCCAACGCGGCCAATGCCTGCATCGAGTGGCCCAGCTCACTGCTGGTCGGCCGTCGCGTGGTCTCCCTGCTCGACGGCTGCCGCGACAACCGCGCCATCGTCCGCTGCGACAGCAGTGATGCCGAACTGCCGCGCGGCCTGCTGCACCTGGACGTTCCTCCCCTGTGGCGCGATACCGCAGGCGTCGCTTGACCTCGACCATGGTTGAGGTCGCAGGATACGCCGCCTGTTTTTGCAACACGTTCTCATCTAGCTGTACCACCCCTCCGTACGGATGCATGCCATGACTTCCCCCAATTCCACCCCACATCGTTTCGGCCATCGCATCGCGATGGTCGGCGTGTCGATCCTCGCCGCAGCCGTGCTGGCGGCCTGCAGCGGCGGCCACGCCGAAGAAGCCGGTGCTCCGCCGCCGCCGCAGGTCAGTGCTGCACCGGTGCTGGTCAAGCAGGTCAGCCAGTGGGACGAGTTCAGCGGCCGCGTCGAAGCGGTACAGAGCGTTGAACTGCGCCCGCGCGTGTCCGGCTACATCGACAAGGTCAACTACGTCGAAGGCCAGGAAGTGAAGAAGGGCGAAGTGCTCTTCACCATCGACGCGCGCAGCTACCAGGCCGAGTACGATCGCGCCGCTGCCGAACTGGCCCGCGCCCGCACCCAGGCCACGCTGGCCCGCAGTGAATCCGAGCGCGCCAAGCGCTTGTCGGAGCAGCAGGCCATTTCCACCGAGACGGCCGAACAGCGTCGCGCTGCGGCTGACCAGTCCGGTGCCGCCGTACAGGCGGCCCAGGCTGCGCTGGATGCGGCCCGCCTCAACCTGGAGTTCACCAAGGTGCGTGCGCCGATCGACGGCCGTGCCGGCCGCGCGATGGTCACCGCCGGCAACCTGGTCACCGCCGGCGACAGCGCCAGCGTGCTGACCACGCTGGTCTCGCTGGACACCGTGTTCGTCTATTTCGATGCCGATGAAAGCACTTTCCTTCGCTATGCACAGATGGCACGCAAGGGTGAGCGCCCGAGCGAACGTGACAGCGATCTGCCGGTGAAGGTCGGCCTGTCCGGCGAAGAGGGCTACCCGCATTCGGGCAAGGTCGACTTCCTCGACAACCAGGTGGCCCGCAGCACCGGCACCATCCGCGTCCGCGCGCTGCTGGACAACGCCGATCGCCAGTTCACGCCGGGCCTGTTCGCCCGCGTGCAGCTGCTCGGCAGCGGCCAGTTCCAGGCCCTGCTGATCGACGAAAAGGCTGTACTGACCGACCAGGATCGCAAGTACGTGTACGTGGTCGACAAGGATGGCAAGGCCCAGCGCCGTGACATCCAGCTCGGCCGCACCGCCGACGGCCTGCGTATTGTCGAGCATGGCCTGGCGGCCGGCGACAAGGTGATCATCGACGGCGTGCAGAAGGTCTTCATGCCGGGCATGCCCGTGCAGGCCAAGGCCGTGGCGATGCAGCCGCAGGCTGCGCCGCCGGCACCGGGCCGCGATGCCACCGCCGCGCTGAACCACTGATCCGCCGTCTCCTGATCCGCGTCCCCGCTTAGCTGCCGGCGCTAGCAGCAGCCTTCCCTGCCTTCGTCACCTCGGCGAGGGGCGGGGAGGCTGTTGCCCGCCGAACGCCTTTCCCAGGAATTCCTCCATGGACTTTTCCCGTTTCTTCATCGACAGGCCGATCTTCGCGGCGGTGCTGTCGATCGTGATCTTCGCCGCAGGCCTGATCACGATTCCGATCCTGCCGATCAGCGAGTACCCCGAAGTGGTGCCGCCGTCGGTGGTCGTGCGCACGGTGTATCCGGGCGCCAACCCCAAGGTCATCGCCGAGACCGTCGCCACCCCGCTTGAAGAGGCCATCAACGGCGTCGAAGGCATGATGTACCTGAAGTCGGTGGCCGGCTCGGACGGTGTGCTGCAGATGACCGTCACCTTCCGCCCGGGCACCGACCCGGACGCGGCGGCAGTGAAGGTGCAGAACCGCGTGGCGCAGGCGCAGGCGCGCCTGCCCGAGGACGTGCGCCGGCAGGGCGTGACCACGCAGAAGCAGTCGCCGACCTTCCTGATGGTGGTGCACCTGACCTCGCCGAACGGCAAGTACGACACCCTGTACCTGCGCAACTATGCCCGTCTGCACGTCAAGGATGCGCTGGCGCGTATTCCGGGCGTGGGTGACGCGCAGATCTTCGGTGGTGGTGACTACGCCATGCGCGCCTGGCTGGACCCGGACAAGGTCGCCTCGCGCGGCCTGACCGCCAGTGACGTAGTGCGCGCCATGCGTGAGCAGAACGTGCAGGTCTCGGCCGGCCAGCTCGGCGCCGAACCGCTGCCGAACAGCCAGTTCCTGACCCTGATCAATGCCCAGGGCCGCTTGAAGACTGAAAAGGAATTCGGCGACATCGTGCTCAAGAGCGGTGTTGATGGCGAGATCGTGCGCCTGGCCGATGTGGCCCGCCTGGAACTGGGTGCCGGTGACTACACCCTGCGTTCGCAGCTGGACGGCAAGAACGCGGTGGGTATCGGTATCTTCCAGTCGCCGGGTGCCAATGCACTGGAGATCCGTGACCAGGTCATCTCGACGATGGACGAGATGCAGAAGACCATGCCGGCCGACGTGAAGTACGAAGCCGTGTATGACACCACCATCTTCGTGCGCGACTCGATCAAGGCCGTGGTCTCCACGCTTCTGGAAGCCATCGCGCTGGTGGTGCTGGTGGTGATCCTGTTCCTGCAGACCTGGCGTGCGTCGATCATTCCGCTGATCGCGGTGCCGGTGTCGGTGGTCGGTACTTTCGCCGCGCTGTACCTGCTGGGCTTCTCGATCAACACGCTGAGCCTGTTCGGCCTGGTGCTGGCGATCGGCATCGTGGTCGATGACGCGATCGTGGTGGTGGAGAACGTCGAGCGCAACATCGAAGAAGGCCTGTCGCCCACCGCCGCGGCCCACCAGGCCATGCGTGAGGTGTCCGGCCCGATCATCGCGATCGCGCTGGTGCTGTGTGCCGTGTTCGTGCCGATGGCCTTCCTGTCGGGTGTCACTGGCCAGTTCTACAAGCAGTTCGCGGTCACCATCGCCATCTCCACGGTGATCTCGGCAATCAACTCGCTGACCCTGTCGCCGGCCCTGGCCGCGCGCCTGCTGAAGGCCCATGGTGCGCCGAAGGACGGCCCGAGCCGCTTGATCGACCGCCTGTTCGGCTGGGTGTTCCGTCCGTTCAACCGCTTCTTCAAGTCCAGTTCGGAGAAGTACGAGCGTGGCGTGGCCCGCATCCTCGGCCGTCGTGGTGCGGTGTTCGTGGTCTACGCGATCCTGCTGGTCGGTACCGGTGTGATCTTCAAGCTGGTGCCGCCGGGCTTCATCCCGACCCAGGACAAGCTGTACCTGATTGCCGGTGTGAAGCTGCCGGAAGGTTCGTCGATCGCGCGTACCGATGAAATGCTGCGCAAGGTCGCCAAGATCGCCCAGGAAACCGATGGCGTGGCCCACACCATCTCGTTCCCGGGTTTGAACGCGCTGCAGTTCACCAACACGCCGAACACCGGTGTGGCGTTCATTCCGCTCAAGCCGTTCGCCGAGCGTCATGGCCGTACCGCCGCGCAGATCAACGCCGAGATCAACCAGAAGATCGCCGGCCTGCAGGAAGGCTTCGCCTTCTCGATGATGCCGCCGCCGATCCTCGGCCTGGGCAACGGCAACGGCTACCAGATGTTCATCGAGGACCGTGGCAACCTGGGTTACGGCGCGCTGCAGAATGCTGTACAGGCAATGCAGGGCACCGTTGCGCAGACGCCGGGCATGGCCTTCCCGATTTCCAGCTACCAGGCCAATGTGCCGCAGCTGGATGCCGAGGTCGACCGCGTCAAGGCCAAGGCACAGGGCGTGCAGCTCACCGAACTGTTCGACACGCTGCAGACCTACCTCGGCTCGGCCTACGTCAACGACTTCAACCAGTTCGGCCGTACCTGGCAGGTCATCGCGCAGGCGGACGGTCCGTACCGCGAAACGGTCGAGGACATCGGCAAGCTGCGTACCCGCAATGACCGCGGCGAGATGGTGCCGATCGGTTCGATGGTCACCATCAAGCAGACCTTCGGCCCGGACCCGGTGCTGCGCTTCAATGGCTATCCGGCGGCGGATCTGGCCGGTGAAGCTGACCCGCGCCTGCTGTCTTCGGCCGAGGCGATGAACAAGCTGACCGAGATCGCCGGCAAGGTGCTGCCGGTGGGCATGACCACCGAATGGACCGACCTGAGCTACCAGCAGGCAACCCAGGGCAAGGCCGCCTTCATCGTGTTCCCGGTGGCGATCATGCTGGCCTTCCTGGTGCTGGCCGCGCTGTACGAGAGCTGGTCGCTGCCGCTGGCGGTGATCCTGATCGTGCCGATGACCCTGCTGTCCGCGCTGTTCGGCGTGTGGCTGACCGGTGGTGACAACAACGTGTTCGTGCAGGTCGGCTTGGTGGTGCTGATGGGCCTGGCGTGCAAGAACGCGATCCTGATCGTCGAATTTGCCAGAGAGCTGGAGATGGGCGGCAAGGGTATCGTTGAAGCTGCGCTGGAAGCCTGCCGCCTGCGCCTGCGCCCGATCGTGATGACCTCCATCGCGTTCATCGCCGGCACCGTACCGCTGGTGCTGTCGCACGGTGCAGGTGCCGAGGTGCGCTCGGTGACCGGTATCACCGTGTTCGCCGGCATGCTGGGCGTGACCCTGTTCGGCCTGTTCCTCACCCCGGTGTTCTACGTGGCCCTGCGCAAGTTCGTCACCCGCAACGGTGGTGGCCAGCTGGTGCAGCACGGCGAGCCGACCATCCACCACTGACATGGAACCCCGTCGCCGCCGGTCGCTGGCGGGGGGCGGCTTCCCCCTCACGAGGCAAGAATCCATGAACTCTCATCAGAACAAGATCGCGCTGGTCACCGGCGCCACCCGCGGCATCGGCGCCGAGACCGTGCGCCAGCTGGCCCAGGCCGGCGTGCATACGCTGCTGGCCGGCCGCAAGCGCGAGACCGCCGTAGAGCAGGCGCTGAAGCTGCAGGCCGAGGGCCTGCCGGTGGAAGCCATCCAGCTGGACGTGACCGATGCCGCCAGCATCGCCGAAGCGGTCGAGCAGGTACGCCAGCGCCATGGGCGCCTGGACATCCTGGTCAACAACGCCGGCATCATGATCGAGAACCCGGCGCAGGCGCCGTCCGAACAGTCGCTGGATACCTGGAAGCGCACTTTCGACACCAACGTGTACGCACTGGTTGCGGTGACCCAGGCCTTCCTGCCACTGGTCAGGCAGGCCAAGTCCGGGCGGATCGTCAACGTTTCGAGCATGCTCGGCTCGCAGACCCTGCATGCTGATCCGACCTCGGGCATCTACGATTTCAAGATTCCCGCGTACAACGCCTCCAAGGCAGCGGTGAACAGCTGGACGCTGGCGCTGGCGCATGAACTGCGCAGCACCCAGATCAAGGTCAATACCGTGCATCCGGGTTACGTGAAAACCGATATGAACGGCGGCCACGGCGAGATTGAGATCAGCGAAGGCGCGCGCTCCAGCGTGCAGATGGCACTGATCGGCCATGAAGGTCCGAACGGCAGCTTCACCTACCTGGGCGAGGTGCTGCCATGGTGATCCGCACGTTGGCGATGGCCGTCTCCAGCCTGGTGCTGGCAGGTTGTGTCAGCGTCGGCCCGAACTACAAGGCGCCGGTGCAGGATCCGGTGGTGCTGCAGGGTGCGCAGCAGCCGGTGTTCAGCACCACCTCGCCGGTGGCCAGCTGGTGGGCGCAGTTCGATGATCCGGTGCTGGAAGAGCTGGTGCACGGCGCACTGTCGGACAACCTGGACCTGCGCGTGGCCGTGGCCCGCGTCAGCCAGGCCCGTGCGGTGTTCGTCGAGAGCCGCTTCGACCAGGCGCCGCATGTCACCGCAGGCGGCAGCTACGATCGCCGCAAGCAACCCGATCCGCAGCTGGGTGGGCAGCGGGTGTTCAGTGAAAGCTACCAGCTCGGCTTCGATGCGGGCTGGGAGCTGGATCTGTTCGGCCGCAAGCGCCGTGCTGCAGAAGCCGCACGCGCCGACCTCGACGCCGAGCAGGCCAACCTGGCCGACGCACAGGTACTGGTCGCCGCCGAAGTGGCACGCAACTACTTCGAGCTGCGCGGCACGCAGAAGCGCATCGCCGTGGCCCAGCACACCCTGGTCAATCTGCGCGAGACGCAGAAGCTGACCGAGGCACGCTGGGAGCTGGGCGCCGGCAGCGAGCTGGACGTGCAGAGCAGTCGTGCGCGGCTGAAGGCGATCGAGGCCGACATTCCGCTGCTGGAAGTGGCCGAAACGCAGTCGCGCAACCGCCTGGCGGTTCTGCTGGGCCAGCGTCCGGAAACGCTGACCGCCATGCTTGCGCCGCACGAAGTGCCGGCATTCGCCAAGGCGCTGCCGCTGGGCGATACCCGCGAGCTGCTGCGCCAACGCGCCGACGTGCGCGTGGCCGAGCGTCGTCTTGCCGCCGCTACCGCGCGGGTGGGCGTGGCCACGGCGGATCTGTTCCCGCGGCTGTCGCTGTCCGGATTCGTCGGCTTCCTCGGTGGCGATGCCAGTGGCCTGGTCAATGGCAACAACAAGGCCTGGTCGCTGACGCCGTCGCTGAGCTGGGCGGCCTTCGATTTCGGCACCGTACGTGCACGCCTGCGTGCCAGCAAGGCCGAGGCCGAAGGCGTGGCAGCACAGTATGAGCAGACGGTGCTGCTGGCACTGGAAGACACCGAGAACGCGCTGACCCGCTATTCCAAGCAGCAGGCGCGGCTGGCGATCGTGGTCGAGCAGGCGCAGGCGGCACGCCGTGCCGAGTCGCTGGCGCAGATCCGCTATCGCGAGGGCTCGGAGGACTTCCTGACCCTGCTGGATGCGCAGCGTACGCAGCTGGCAGCCGATGATGCGTTGGCCGCGGCCGAGTCCGAGGTCAACGTCAGCGTGGTGGGGGTGTACAAGGCGCTGGGTGGTTGGGGTCAATCACCGCAGCCGGCGAGTGTGGCGCAGGTGCAGTAACCGCAGGGGACGGAAGCAGTGGCTTCCGTCCCTTTCTTCTTTCAGGGCCAGCGATTGGCCGGTACCTCGCGCTCGCGCATGCGCACGATGCAGAAGCGATGGCCGGTCGGTGCTTCCATCACCCACCAGCGTTTGACGAAGCCTATCCGCCGCGCGCCGAGCTTCTCCAGGCGGTCGGCCTCGGCGTCGATGTCGTCGCTCTCGATGTCCAGGTGCACCCGTGAAGGATGATTGACGCGTTGCACCTCCACGTTCAGGCCTGCGGGCGCGCCCTGCAGGTCGGCGTACTCGGCGCCGTCTTCGGCATAGGCGGGCTGCGCCTGCAGGCCGAGCGCGGCGGACCAGAAGCTGGCGCCTTCGTCGGCGGGAATGCCCTCGCAATCGATGATGAAACCGGCCAGGCGACTCTGGTGTGCCATGCCTTTCTCCACAGTTCGGGAACGGGGGCAGGGTAGCGCGGTGTGTGCTGTGGACGTTGTCACAGTCGTGACGTTTCTGACTCTGCCGGAAGCCGTGTCCGCCGTGTAACTAGTGGGGCAGATTCCAGGGAGTACAGACGATGAGTGATGACAGGCGGGATACCCAGCGCATGCTGTTTGGCGACCCGGGGCCACCCGGCGCGGGCCTTTCGGTGGCGGTCGTTGTGCTGCTGGTGCTGGCGACGATGGCCGCTGCGATCGGTTTCCTGCGACTGCCTGATCCGATGCTGGGGCTGGGCCTGATCGGCGTTGCCGTGTTCCTTGCTGTCGGCGCCCGCATCTGCCAGGCGCGCAACCAGCACCTGGCATTGTACCGGCTGTTGTCGCGGCAGCCGCCGCGGTAGCCACGGCTGCCGCAGAGATTCAGTGCGTCGGCCAGTCCAGCTCGACCACCAGCGGGAAGTGATCCGACGGCAGCACGCCGTCGATGCGGCGGTCATCGGTGAGGAAACTGTGGGCATGGAAGCCGCGCACCAGCACCCAGTCCAGCTGCACGGTGGCCTTGCCGGTGAAGTCGTGGAAGGTCAGGCGTGGTCCCTGCGGTGCCTTCACCTGCGTGCGTGTGTCCTGCAGCAGGCGGGTGAACGCCTTGTAGGTGTCACCGCCGGGCTCGCTGTTGAAGTCACCGGTCAGGACCACCGGCAGGTCGGCAGGCAGGGCTTGCAGGCGCTTGCCGATCAGCTCGGCACCCTTCACCCGGCGCGGTTCGTCCTCGTCGCGATAGGGCAGGTGGGTATTCATGAAGTAGAAACGGCGGCCATCGTCCAGGCGCCGGAACAGGGCCCAGGTGACCATGCGCGGGTACAGGTTGCCCCAGCTGATGCTGCCGGGTACTTCGGGCGTATCGGATAACCAGAAGTTGCCGGATTCCTCGATGGCCAGCACCTTGCTGTCGTAGAACACGCCCATGTGTTCATCGCCGCTGCCACCGCGGCGGCCTTCACCGAACCAGCGGTAGCCGGGCAGATGCCCGGACAGGAAGTCGGCCTGTTCCTTCACCAGCTCCTGCGTGCCAATCACGGCCGGGTGTGCATCGAGGATGACCTTGACCATGGCATCGCGACGGTCCGGCCAGCGCTTGCCCGGTTCGGTATCGGCCGGGGTACGGACATTGAACGACATCACTTTCAGTGGCACCGGCGCAGCAGCCCAGGAGACGGCAGGCAGAGCAAGCGCCAGCAGCGCACACAGCGCAGGGCGACGGAAACGCGACAACATCGTGGAATCCCTCCATTCCATGAAAACGGTTTCATGAAGCATGCCATGGACGGTGGGGTCGGCGATATGCCGGGATGGGCGGATGGAGATGCCAGGCGGGCGGTGAAGGTCCCGCCCGGCGGATCGCGCGGGCGCGATCAGGGGTCGTAGATCATCCCGTTCTCGTCACGGTTGTAATGACTGGTGACTTCGCGGGTGCCGTCGTCGTAGACCACGTACGACGTGCAGCGCTGGTGGAACACGTTGCCAGCGATGCGGAAGGGCACACACTCTTCCTGGACCTCGATGACCTCGGCAGCCGTTGTGGTGGCGACGGGGGCCAGCATCAGCACGGCCAGCACGGTGGCAAGCGAACACATCGATACGCCTTTATGCAGTCTCATTCCCACACTCCTTGTCGATGAGGATTACATCAGATACGGGTTGCCGTATTCGTCGATCCAGTACTCGGTGAGGAAAATCTCGCCGTCCGCATCGGGCATGGTCACGATGCAATGCTGGTGGATGCGGTAGCGCTCCACTTCAAATGGTTCGCAGCGCGTCACGCTGCCGGGTGGGCTGGTAACCCCGGCATTGGCGTTGCCGCTCGACATCATTCCAGCGAAGGCCACGGCCAGTGCGGCCATCGAGGCCAGGTGCAGTTTCATGGGCATCATCCTTGTGTCTGCAATCGCGCATCTGCGCGGTGTCGTGCAACTACCCCCGGGTAGAGCATGCACCCGAGCGGCAGCTGCTGCATGCGCGCCGGTCCGGCGGGCGGCCCGGCGCAGTCCCCTGCCGGCTCAGTCGCGCAGGTAAGGGTTGCCGTACTCGTCGATCCAGTACTCGGCTTCGTACACGTTGCCGAACTCATCGGTGTAGGTTTCCGTGCAGTGCTGGTGGACCCGGTTGTGGTCCACTTTCACCGGCACGCACGAAACATTCTCTTTCGGTCCCCCGGCATTGGCGTCCGCCACCGGAGCCAGGGTTGCCGTTGCCATCACCAACGCGGCCATCGCGGCCAGTTGCAGTTTCATAAGCATCGTCCTTGCTTTCTGCAATCGCGCACATGCGCATGGCGTGTGTAACACGCGAATCAGAGCGCCGGAAGTGTCTTGCCCGGATCAGTCCTCGATCTCGCCGCGCCGACTGGCAGCACGCACCGCCTGCGCGGTGGTTGCCACGCCCAGGCGCTGGCGCGCGCGTCGCAGATGATTCTCCACCGTACGGGCGGAAAGCCCCAGCGTGGCCGCGATTTCCGCCTGGCGACGGCCGGCGGCGACCCAGCGCAGCACCTCGCGTTCGCGCGTGCTCAACGCACTTCCGGAAAGCTCGGTGGGCGTCTCGGAAAGCCGGCGTGCGGCACGGAATGCTGCAGCTGCAGCAGCATCCAGCAGCAGTCGCGCGCTGGCCGATGCATCGATCGCTGTCCCGGCAAAACTGATCGCGCCTTCCAGCCCTGTGGTGCCGAACACCGGCACCTGCAGACCGTGCAGGCCTTCACCACGTGGCTGCTTTACCACCTGATAGCGTTCGCCGCGAACGCCCTGGCGCTTGCTCCAGAAGAACGGCGCGTCACTGTCCAGAACGTGGCGATTGACCGGACAGGCGTGCAGGTAGCGCGCGAGGTCGGTAGTGCTGCCGTCGCCGAACCAGTCGCCCTCGATCCAGTACACGCGCTGGGTACCGCGTTCCAACCCCGTGCCGGTGGCGAACACCAGCACGCGGTCGTAGCCCAGCGGTGCAGAGATGCCGCGTAGTACCGCGCCCACCGCACTCAGTGAGCGGGCGCGTTCCAGTTCCAGCAACGCCTGCACCAGATCGCTCACGCCAGTCAGCGCCGGGCCAATGCGTCGAGCAGCGTGCGCGCGGCCAGCTTGCCCAGCGCATTGCCGGCCAGCGGGCTGTCGCCGGTCAGCAACAGGCGGTCCTGCAGCACGCTGCCATCGATGCCGTCGTTGACGATCTGCACGCCCTGCTGCGCCAGGCGCTCACCGAAGAACCACGGCAGCTGCCCGGGCATGTAGCCGATCTCCGGCGTCTGCCGGTCCATCGCATCGGGGAAGGCACAGATGCGGTAGCCGCGGAACAGCGAACCACCGTCGGCCTCGTCAACGCCTGTGGCCAGCAATGCGGCCGGGCCGTGGCAGAGGGTGATGATGTGACGTTGCTCGGCCATCGCCCAGTGCAGGGCCGCCTTTACCGCGCGACTCTGCGGCAGTCCGATGAGGGCGCCGTGGCCACCGGGAATGAACACGGCTGCATAGTCCGACGCGGCATCGAGGCCTGCCACCACCTCATCCAACGGCAGTGGCTGGCGGAAGCGGGCTTCGTAGCGGTCGTACAGTCCGCCGATCTCCTTGTCCTCATGCGGGAATGCCCACCACTCGAACTTGGCGGCGTTGCCGGACAGCGTGGCCACATCGATGTCGAAGCCGGCCTTGTCCAGGTGGTACATCGGCAGCAGGGTTTCCACCGGATGGTTGCCGGTGGAGAACAGGTGGCCGTTGGCGGTGGGCAGATAGCGTTCGTCCGCAGCGATCATCAGCACCTTCCAGCGGCCATCGCGGCGCGCGTCGGGATAGTCGGCGCCGGACAGGTCGCTCTTCGCCGATGTGAACTGTGACAGCGAGTACGGCGACGGGAAGAAGGCGTCGCGCTCGGCCGGATCGGGGCTGGGGTGGCGGCTGGGCTCTTGCGTGTTCATGCGGACCTCCAGTGGGGTAGTGGAGCCAGCATAGAAGGGCGGATGCGTACAGGCGATGAGGGTTTTCCTCTCATTCGCGCGACGTTGCCACCTGTTGGCGCCAGGCATTCGGGCTCATACCGAAGGCGCGGCGGAAAGCGCGACTGAATGCCGGTTCGGAGAGATACCCGACGTCTCCGGCGATCTGAGAAACCCGCCGGTTTCCGCTGCGCAGCAGCTCTGCGGCCAGTTGCAGCCGCGATCCAGCGAGATAGCGCATGGGTGACATGCCAGTGGCCAGGCTGAACCGCTGCGCGAAATTCGAGCGCGATTGATTCAGGCTTGCCGCCAGAGACTCGACCGTCCATGCCTGTGCGGGGTGTGCCTGCATCAACGCCAGTGCCCGCCCGATCAATGGGTCGGCCAGCGCATGCAGACGCTGGCAGTTGTGTGGACTGGAGGTTCCCAGCCAGTAGCGCAGCGTCCAGACAAACAACAGGTCGAGCAGGCGTGACAGCATAAGCCCACTGCCCAGGGTGGGCCGGGCCGCTTCAACCTGGATCGCGCCCAGGGTAACCGCCACCCAATCGGCCGAGCTGGCGGGAAATCCGTTTGGCATCCGGTCCACCTCGGGGACATGCAGCCAGCCGGGCAGGGCATCAAGCAGCAACTGGCTGCCTGGGCCGTCAAATCCAAAGGATGCCGTGGTCAGATGGACGGGCTGCAGAGCTTCGCCGGCACAGTCGATGCGATGTGTCCGGCCATGCGGCATCAACAGCAGCTCGCCGGCCTGCAGTGGCACGACCGCTGCATCCGCATGCAGACGTGCCGTGCCCTGTTCTATGAAATGGAAGCAGCCGCGCCCCTCGGCAATGATGCGGGTTCCATCGGGCTGCACGACGTGGCGGGTGATGTCGCCGCCGTGCATGCGCGAGGACTGGAAGATCGCAAACAAGGCATCGGATCCGGCCTGGAGCGATTCGGTGGTGTGGAGCCTTGGCATGGTTTTCAGGAGTCCGTGCATCGCCGCTGGCAGTGGCGATCCGTAGTCTGGTCGGGTGGCTTCAGGCAGCGCTGGTGGCTGTCGGGCAACGATCCCATCCAAGTGAGGAGTTCTGCAAGATGAGCAAGCCAAGCATCGTTCTGGTTCATGGTTTCTGGGGTGGCGCCGCGCACTGGTCCAAGGTGATCCTGGAGCTCGATCGCCGGGGTTTCCACGACCTGCATGCCGTGGAACTGCCATTGATGTCGCTGGCCGACGACGCAGAGCGAACCCGGCGCATGATCCGCCAGATCCCGGGGCCGGTGCTGCTGGTCGGTCATTCCTATGGTGGCGCGGTGATCTCCGAAGCCGGAAACGAACCCAACGTGACCGGCCTGGTGTTCATCGCCGCGTTCGCGCCGGATGCGGGTGAGAGTCCCGGTGGCATTACCGAGCAACAGCTGCCGCAGGCGGCGGCCAATCTGGCGGCGGACAGCGACGGCTATCTGTGGCTGCAGCCCGGCAAATTTCACGAGAGTTTCTGCCAGGACCTGCAGGCCGACGAGGCGCGGGTGATGGCGGTCACGCAGAAGGCGCCGATGGCGAGCACGTTCGGTGATGCCGTCAGTGACCCGGCGTGGCGACACAAGCCGAGCTGGTACCAGGTCTCCAGCGCTGACCACATGATCCACCCTGACAACCAGCGGCGCATGGCGGCCCGCATGCAGCCACGTGCCAGCATTACGCTGGACGCCAGTCATGCTTCGTTGGCATCGCAGCCGGTAGCGGTGGCCGAACTGATCACCGACGCTGCGGCCCACGGACAAGGCTGAGTACGCCGGTCATGCCTCAGTGGCGGTGTCCCGGCCTGCCAGAGCACTGCTGCCGAGATGCCGCCACGCTTGCGTTACTTGTTCTGCCGGTCGTGCTCCTGCATGTCTTCATGCAGGATCCGCCGCAGTTCGACGATGGCCGGCGTGGCTTCCTGCACGCTGTGCCCGGACACGATCACCTTCTCCGAATCCGCGTGCGGAAGGTGCGAGCTCCAGTAGGGCACCAGCCCGTCGTCGGTCTTTTCCAGCGGACCATCTGCCTTGGCGCGCGCGATGATCGAGTGGTAACGCACCTTCGGTGCCATCGGCAGGTCGGCCACGGCGCGCACGAAGGGATCGTCCTTGTCCAGGTTCTGGATGCTGTTCATCTGGTAGCCGTGCTTGCCGTCGTTGCGATCGATCTTGCCGTCGTTGGCGATGGTGGCCACGTCCTCCAGGACGGTCAGTGGCAGCCGTACCAGGCGGCCGATCCAGCGGCCGAGGCGGGTGCTCGCCACATCGGTACCGCGGTGCGGCGTGGCAATGAATACCACGCGCGATACTTCCGGTTCCGGCAGGAAGGTCAGCACCGGCGCGCCCTTGGTGCGCAGCAGCTCCTGCTGCGCAGGCGTCATCTGTGCGGTCGCCAGCAGGGTCTCTACCAGGTGGTCGCCGGAAGAAGACACCATCAGCCGTGAGATCACCCCACCCATGCTGTGCCCGACCAGCACCATGTCATGCGAGGCCTGCGCCTTGCCGCTGGGGTCGAAGTGCTTGAACACCTCATCCAGCGTGTGGCGCATCGCATCGTGGCTCATCGCGATGGGCATGTTGGTCGGGTAGTAGAACTGCCAGACCTGGAAGTCCTGGCGGATCTCGTCGTCGCGCATCAGCTCGTTGGCGACGTTGACCCAGGCTTCCGGGCTGCTGGCCAGGCCATGGATCATCAGCAGCACGCGGCGGTTCGGGTCGTAGGGCTGCATCATGTACAGATGCGGCGTGTCGATGCCGCCCTTGCCACCGAACAGCGAACGCAGCGATTGGTGGCTGAAATTGGAGCGCGCCAGCCACAGTGCGTAGCCTGCGGTGAAGTTCGCGGCCAATGGCACCTGCTGCCCATGCAGGGTGACTTCCGTGATCTGGTAGGGATCGTGGATCTCCAGTTCCGGCTCGTCGTCGTGCAGTACTTCCCACAGGTTCTTTCCGGAGAAGCGCAGCAGCACCGTCATCGATGGCGACGGCATCTCGCTCCAGCTCTGCGTGATGGGCGTGGTGGCCTGCGCGGCGGCTGTGGTGGCCGGCGGCGTGGTGGCCGTAGTGGCGGCTGGATCATCCATCACGGCCACCAGTTCGGCACCGAAGCCATCGCGGCGATGCACGCTGCGCAGCGTGCCGGTGAACGACAGCGAGGCTGCCGGTACCAGTTCGGTGGGCGTACGCGTATCCAGCGGTGATGCTTGGCCCGACGGCGCCAGCACGAACGTCCAGCGGCCCAGCTGGAAGTGGCTGGCTTCACCATGCACGCGCCCGGTGGCATAGGCGTTGTACAACTGTACCGAGGCTTCCTGCACGGCCAGGTTGTAGTAGTCGCGCACCTGGGTCTGGCGGTCTTCGAAACCGCGCTGGTTGGCCGTGCGCTCGGTGAAGAACAGGTAGGCGTAGGCCTGCCGCGCGACCTGCATCCACGCGTCCAGGCGCGGCTGGAAGTCCGCATCCAGTTCGGTGATCGCGCTCTTGGCGCGGCCTGACGTGGAGTACTCGCGCTTGGGCGCGGGCAAGGTCATCGCATACTGCAGCCACAGCTCGGCCAGGCTTGAGCGCTTGTCCTCCTCGCGCACCACGATGCTGCCTTCCATGGCCTCGATGCAGGGCAGGCCTGGCTTGGCGCAGACGCCTTCGTCGAGGCCGGCGACGCGCAGCGTCTCCATGGTGGCCGAACTGAGCTTGCCGGTGGTCAGGATGTCGCCGCGTTTCAGGGCGATGTACTGGCCGGGGGTGACCGAGGCCACCTGCACCGACGGCCCGAACTGGCGCAACGTCGCGCAGCCGCCCAGGGTGAGCAGCACGGTGATGATGAGGGTCGTGCGGCCGATGAAGCCCAAGCCCGTGGTTGCCATACGATCCTCCTGCGCGGTGGCGCCACTCTAGCGGTCGGCATGTCAAAGCGGAAGATACCGGGCGGTCGGTTTGGAGCGCGGAAATGCCGCCAACCGGGCGATTCAGGCATTCCCGTGTGACACTGGGGTGAACAGGATGAATGCGGGGCTGCGATGCGATGGCTTGAGACCCGTGTTCCTCCGCCTCTTGTGATGCTGTTGTGCGCCGCCATCGGCTATATGGGCAGCCGATGGCAGCCGGGCGCGGCGCTGCAGCTACCCGTGCTGGAGGTGCTTGCGGGTCTGGTGATGGCCTTCGGCGTGGTATTGAACCTGCTGCCGAAGCTGGCCTTCCGGCGCGTGGGCACCACGGTCAACCCCCTGCGGCCAGCGACGTCGAGCGTGCTGGTCACGCACGGCGTGTACCGCTACACGCGCAACCCGATGTACCTGGGCCAGGCCACTGTCCTGGCAGGTGCGATGCTGTACCTGCAGAATCTGACCGCACTACTGGCCGTGCCGCTGTTCGTGCTGTACATCAGCCGATGGCAGATCATGCCGGAAGAGCGGGCACTGTCGGCCCGCTTTCCGGAGGCATACGCAGCCTTCCGCCAGGCGTACGGCGCTGGCTCTAGCGCGGGTCAGGCCGTCACGGTGTGATCTGGCATTTCACGGCAGCGGAATAACCTTCGTAATCGTCACCGGCAATCACGTGCAGGGTGTGGTGCTTGTCGATGCGCTTCACGTAGGACGGTGCTTCGGTGTTGGCGTATTCGTTGACCGTGGTCACCGACCAGGTCTTGGCCAGGCGCTTTGGGTCGACACCGTTCAAGTAGACGAAGATGCTCTTCTCGCCCTCGGCGACATTCACGTCGGCATGGGTGACGGTACCGCCGAACAGGGCGACCGGCGTGGTTTCCGGCTCGAACGTGCCACCAGGTTTCCTGGCCAGGCCGGCTGCCTGCAGGGCATCGATGGCCTCGGCTTCGCTGAAGGTCGAGCCTGCCTTGCAGGCCAGCAGGGCTTCGAGTGTTGCGGTGCCGGGCGGCGCGATGGCGGGTGCAACCGCGTGCGCAGCCGGGGTCGCGGCACAAGCAGCCAGGAGCAGGGCAGAGGTGATGATCACAGTTCTCATCGCAGGTCCTTCTGTAGGTATTGGGCAGCAACGCGGACGGAGGATGCCGCCTCATTGTGCGATGTTCCAGTCAGTGCCGCGTGCAGCAACGGATCATGGCACGCCCCGGTCGCCGTCGCCCGATTCAAGCAAGACGGCGCCGTCGCCGCGTTGTGACAACTGGTCGCCAGGGTTTCGCAACGGACAGTCCTTCAGTGACAGGCAACCACAGCCGATGCAGCCGTCAAGCTGGTCGCGCAGCTGGACCAGGCTGCGGATGCGCTCGTTCAGCATGTCGCGCCAGTTGCTGGACAGCCTTGCCCAGTCCTTCGAACTGGGCGCCCGTTCGGCTGGAAGATCATCCAGCGCGATCTTGATCGTGGCCAAGGGAACGCCTGCACGCTGTGCGACCTTGATCACGGCAATGCGCCGCAGCACGTCGCGGCGGTAGCGGCGCTGGTTGCCGTTGTTGCGCCAGCCATGGATCAGTCCCTTGGCTTCATAGAAGTGCACGGTGGCAATGCTGACCCCGCTGCGACGCGCGACTTCGCCCACGGAAAGCGGAACGCTGACATCGATCTTCATGGCCGGGGTTCCTTGACCTAATCAATACATGAGGTTTTATAAGGCAGTTCCCTTTTTCCTGCATGTGAACCCTGGGCTGCAGGTCATGAATCATAGGTTTGAACGAAAGTGGAACAGCAAGGCATCGCCGTCCCCGGCACCCGCTGGGGCGATCTCCTGTCCGGCCGCAATGCAGTGCGCTCACTTGCCCTGGCGGGCGGGGTCGCACTGCATGCGGTCAACGTCTACATCGCCACCACCATGTTGCCAACCGTGGTGCAGGACATCGGTGGCCTGGATCTCTACGCATGGAACACCACGCTCTTCGTGGTCGCGTCCATCCTGGGGTCGGCATTGTCGATCAAGCTGCTTGAACGTGCCGGGCCTCGTGGAAGCTATGCACTGGCGACGCTCATCTTCGCAGCCGGTGCCGTGATCTGCGCGCTCGCGACCTCGATGCCGATGATGCTGGTGGGGCGACTGGTGCAGGGTGTCGGCGGCGGCTTCCTGTTCGCACTGGCCTACGCCATGATCCGGCTCGCGTTCGAAGAGCCGCTCTGGCCCCGCGCGATGGCCCTGGTTTCGGGGATGTGGGGCGTGGCGACGTTGATCGGGCCTGCGGTGGGCGGCGTCTTCGCCGAATGGGGCGTATGGCGGGCCGCATTCTGGTCGGTCACCGCGGTTGCCGTGTTGTTCGCGCTGCTGGCGTCGAACGTCCTTCCGCAGAGGGAGGCATCGTCTTCAGCTGCGGCCAGGTCCTCGGTCCCGTGGCTGCAGATCCTGCTGCTGACCCTGGCCGTCATCAGCGTCTCCCTTGGCAGTTCCTGCAGGTGCTGCATCAACAATCACCGCTTGCTGCGGGCTATCTCGCGGCGTTGATAGCGGCCGGTTGGACGCTCGGGTCGTTGGTCGGCTCCGGCTTGAGCGGGCGCGGCGTTGACCGGGCGTTGATGATCGGCCCGGCGCTGGGATGGCTGGGCATGATCGGGCTGGTGCTGTGGGTGCCGGCTGCCGGCAGCGGTACGTGGTTGCAGATGGTCCCGATCTGCGTGGCGCTGGCCGTCATCGGGATCGGCGTGGGCCTGGCCTGGCCTCACCTGCTGACACGCGTTCTGACCTCTGCACCGCCGGAGGAGCAGGAGCGCGCCAGCGCGTCGATCACCACCGTCCAGCTGTTCGCCACCGCGGCCGGGGCTGCGCTTGCCGGGATGGTTGCCAATGCAGCGGGACTGATCGAGCCGGGCGGGGCCGAGGGAACCGCGCGTGCGGCCCGGTGGCTGTTTGCCACCTTCGCGCTGGCGCCGATGCTGGGCATGCTGCTGGTGAAGCGATGCCGCTTGCCGGCGGACATGAACTGAGCAACGGAAGAGGGCGCAGCGACCTTGCCGGGCCACTGCGCCATGCCATCAGTTGCTGGCTGCCTTCACGGCTTCGGCCGCGTCAATGATGCCTGGCCCGCAGCCACCCGGGCAGTTCGCTGCGGCGATCGGGTGCGCAGTGCGACGCAGGATGTCCTTGACCTGGTCGGTGGTCTTTGGCACCGGCGCCACCGCTTGCATCAGCGCGACGATGCCAGCGACGTGAGGCGCCGCCATCGAGGTGCCGGACATGAAGTCGAAGGCGTTGTTACCCACCGTGGACAGGATGCCCTGCGCCGGATGCTGACGGGTCGGGGCGCAGTTGGCCTGGCTAGGCGGCGTGGCCAGCGGCAGGAACTCGCCGACGGACGCGCGGCAGGACCAGGTTTCACCACCGGGTGCGGTGATATGGATGCCTGCGCCATAGTTGGAGTAGAACGCGCGTCGCCCGCCCTGATCGTTGGCAGCCACTGCGATCACGCCCTTGCAGTTCGCCGGAGCAAACTCGGACACATCCAGATTGCTGTTGCCGGCGGCGACCACCACGATCGTGCCCTGCGCGGTGATGTCGTCGATTGCATCCTGCTCGGCCGGCGAGCAGGCGCGGCGGCCGCCCAGGCTGAGATTGATGACTTCGGCCGGGTTCGCATTGGCCGGGACGTTGGGCACGTTGATGCCGGCACTCCAGAGCATGCCATCGATGATGTCGGCGGAACCGCCATTGCCCTGGTTGCCGAGTACGCGCACCGGCACGACCTTCGCGTTGTAGGCCACGCCGGCCACGCCGATCTGGTTGTTGGTCACCGCAGCGACTGTTCCAGCGACGTGGGTGCCGTGTGCGATGCCCGAGGCATCGAAGGCATCCGCGTCGCGTCCATCGCCATCGTCGGATCCGCCACAGCCGGGATTCATTCCGCCGATGATGCACTGCCAATCACTGAACGGACGGGTCGACGAAATCATGTCGTAGCCCGGCAGCAGGTTGGCCTGCAGGTCGTTGTTGTTGAGGTAGCCCGAATCGACCACAGCCACCACCACGCCCTGGCCAGTGGAGCGATCCCACGCGCCGGGCAGGCGCGCGCCACTGGTCGGATTGCTGTAGTGCCACTGCTCGCCGTAGCGTGGGTCGTTCGGTGTGGCGAATGCGCTCATCATGTAGTTCGGCTGCACATACTCCACATCCGGATCGTCGGCGATGCGCTGCATCAGGATCTGCGCTTCCGGGAGGTCCAGTGGCTTGTCCGTGGTGACCACGTCGGCCCCGCCGCCCATGCGGCGTTGATGGGTTACGGACGCGGCTGCTGGCGGTGCGTTGCCGATCGAACGCTTGCTGCGCTGCTGGACGCCGAGGCGCTTCTTCAGCGCATCCTGCGCGGTGGTGGCGGAGACGCGCTTGCTGCTGCCGTCCCGGTACTTGACGATGAAACTGCTGTACTGCTCGTTGCTGGCCATGCCTCGCGTCCATACCCGTTCGGTGGGTTGGGCGAAGGCGGGGGCGCTGGCCAGGACCAGGGTGATGGCGCTGGCAAGGGAAACCCGAAGCGACGTACGCATGGATACAGTTCCTTTGTGGAAGATGTGTCGAACAGGCCGTGCCCTACGGGCTCGGCTTGGATGTGAAGGGTGCAGGTGTCCCGTGGTCTCCTTTTGATGGCGACCAAGGACGAACGGCTTCGCGGACACATCCCCCCCAAGGAGAGGGTGGGAAATTTCTGAAGTGGTTTAGTGATGTCGAAAGCGAGAGAAGATGGCGGTTGCCGACATTGCTTGACGGCATCGGACCGCGATTGCGCCGGGGCGTCGAACTTCGCAGCGGCGTAGAGCAGCCAATAAAAAAGCCCGGAAACCCACGCTGGTGGAATTTCCGGGCTTCTCCGGTCCTTGACGAACCGTTCGTTGGTGGAGGTGGGCGGAATTGAACCGCCGTCCGAAGGCACTCCATCCCCAGCACTACATGCTTAGCTCACCGTTGAATCTCATCCCCGAGCAGCACGGTGTGCAAAGCGCACCCGGGAACCAGCCTGTTGTGTTCTAGTGCCGGACTGACAGGCAGCCGCCCAGCGCGATTCCATGATAATGACTCTACGCTGCGAGCATGGACACAAGCAGTTTCGAGGCTCCGCCTAAGTCGGCAGAAGGTCACGCACCGCAGTTTTTAGGCTGCGAGAGCGACCGGAGCGTAGTTGTCGTCGTTGGCAACTAGAGTTTTGCAGCTGGATTTACGAGGAAAGCTACCCCCTCGGCATGCGCCAGGCGACTTCACAACCCCCGTCGAAACCAATGCACCCCCGGTTTCTTCAAGCATTGCAAGGCTTTGGGGTCAGTGCCGTCATAAAAACTGACACTGACCCTGCCCAACGAGACGGATCTTACGGCAATCTTCCTGAACAGTCACGCGGGTGAGCGTCCGGCCCCCAGCTGTTTGGCACGTTGCGATCCCTTGGGGCGCCGAGCTCGAATTTCCGGACATCACTCCACGGGGGGGCTCATGGCCATTTCCGTCAGCCCCGGCAACTGGGGACAGTATCGGATCGGGCAAGAGGTGCGCGGTGGCATGCTGTCGGCTGAATCGTCCTGGTCCATCCAGCCACACGCAGATCGGGCGGCGAAGGCCCTCGCGGCAGCGTTTCCGGCAACAGGTCCTGCATCAGGGCTGCAGGCCTATCTGTTGTTGAAGGCAGTGGCATCGGTCTGTGCTCAAGACGGGCCGCAATAGCGCCAAACGCTGAACCGGGCCGGCGTAGGTGCGATCAGGCTTGATAGCATCCAGATCCCTGAAGTTGAGCCAGTGGAAGGACGCCATGACGCTAGACGTTGCAGTAACAGATGAACCCAGCGACGAAGCGCTGGAGGTGATTGGCACTGGCTTGGATCAGTTCAATCTTGACGCTGCCGGTTACGCCGATCGGCGCACACTGGCGGTGCTGGTCACCAATCCGGCCAGTGGCGAGGTGGTGGGGGGCCTTACCGGGCGAACCTCACTGGGCCTGTGGTTCGTGGATCTGTTCCATCTGCCAGCGGCCCATCGCGGCAACGGGCTGGGGTCGCGTGTGCTGAAGGCCGCAGAGGATGAAGCGCGGCGTCGCGGTTGCCGTTCCGGCGTGCTGTACACCCTCAGCTTCCAGGCGCCCGACTTCTATGTGAAGCATGGATGGGTCGTGTTCGGCCGTGTGCCATGCGATCCGGTCGGCACATGCAGGGTGTTCCTCAGCAAGGATCTGTCGGCGGGGTGAGCGCTGCGGGCGAGCCGCGTGTCCTGTCAATCCGCAACTTGTTGTAGAGCGTCTGTCATAGCGGATTGCTAACTTCGTGGGCACGAATTTGCGACACACTGGCGATGACCATCCGAGCCAGGACAGACACGGAGACTATGGGTGACCGATGCAAGCCAACAACGCAGCCTGCGGCAGCTGATCGGGCCGGTCGGTGCCGACTACCAGCGGCGTGCGTTGCCGCCGGGCTGGGTCTGGGCGGTGCTGGCGGTGCTGCTGGCGGCCACCTGGGTGACGGAGTTGCCGGCCACGGCAGCTGCGGCACTGGTCGCCAGCGCGGTGGTGGTGCACTGGTCGCAGCGCGGCCGCATCCATTGGCTGGGGTGGCGCCTGCCGAGCCTGGCGGTGCTGGCTGCCCTGCTGTGGGGGCCGGAGGTGCTGTCGCAGTGGTTCGAGCACGGGCTGGCCGTGGTCCTGATGTCGCTGGCCAGCCTCAGCATCGGTGTGCATGTCTGGCAGTCGCGACAGATGGCGCGCCAGCTGCAGGGCGCGGCCGATGCACTGGACGACGCCCAGTTGCTGGCGTTGCTGCCGGCTGATGCCGCGAACCTGGCCCAACAGTGGCGCTTGGGCGATGACCGTTACGCACCGGAGCTGGCGGTAGTGATGCACCTGGCGGTGATGCACGCGGCGCTGTCGCCGCGGATGCGCAGGCAGGGCATGCTGGCGGGGTGACCCGCCTTTTGTAGAGTCGAGCCATGCTCGACTGCTTTTCTTACGGAAGCCGAGCATGGCTCGGCTCTACAGAAGCCAAGGCAGTCGAGCATGGCTCGACTCTACAGGGTGATGCGCAGACGCCTTACGCGTCGCGGTTACCGCGACGCATCACGCGCTGCTTCTCGATCGCCCAGTCGCGGTCCTTGGCGGCATCGCGCTTGTCGTGGGTCTGCTTGCCCTTGGCCAGCGCGACTTCGAGCTTGATCTTGTTCTTGCTCCAGTACATCGCGGTGGGCACGATCGTGTAGCCATCGCGCTCGACCTTGCCGACCAGCTTGTCGATCTCGCTCCGGTGCAGCAGCAGCTTGCGATCGCGCCGGTCGTTGGCCACGACATGGGTCGAGGCCTGGATCAACGGAGTGATCTGCGCGCCGATCAGGAAGATCTCACCATCCTTCACGTAGGCGTAGGCGTCGACGATGTTGCCGCGGCCAGCACGGATCGATTTCACCTCCCAGCCCTGCAGGGCCAGGCCGGCTTCGAAGCGGTCTTCGATGTGGTACTCGTGGCGGGCACGCTTGTTCAACGCGATGGTTTTGTTGGCCGTCGCGCTCTTTGCTTTATCCTTGCCGCTGTTCTTGCTCATTTCCGTATTGTCTCCGATTCGGGCCCGCCCGGTCGATTGCCGAAACGTCCTGTATTCATGCCTACTATCCGCCGCAGCGCCCTGGTCGAACATTCGGCCGCGCGCATGTTCGACCTGGTCAATGATGTCCAGGCCTATCCGCGCCGTTTCCGCTGGTGTTCGGCTGCCCAGATCCTGGAGCAGGGCGAGGACCGGCTGGTAGCGCGCCTGGACCTGGGCCTGGGCTCGTTCAGCACCTGGTTCCAGACTGAAAACACACTGCAGCGCCCGCACAGCATCGATATGCAGCTGCGCGATGGCCCGTTCAAGCAGCTGCACGGCCGCTGGGAGTTCCATGCGCTGGCCGAAGATGCCTGCAAGGTCACCCTGACCCTGGACTTCGAGCCCAGTTCGCGCCTGCTCGGTCCGGCGCTGGCATTGGGCTTCCAGAGCCTGGCCGACCGCATGGTCAACGACTTCATCCGCGTTGCCGACGAGGCCTGAGCGATGATCGAGGTCGAGGTGGTGCTGGCCTGGCCGCAGCGGGTGCTTTCGCGCCGGTTGCAGCTGGACGAGGGCGCGACCGTGGCCGAGGCCATTGCCGCTGCTGCGCTGGAAGGCAGTGCCGACTGCCCGGCGGCGGCCGTGCATGGGCTGCTGGCGCGCCCGCAGCAGGTGCTGCTGGATGGCGACCGCATCGAGCTGCTACGCCCGTTGCAGGCCGACCCCAAGGACAACCGCCGGCGGCGCGCGCTCGGCGGTTGATTCCTGTCGCCCGTCCGCGAGGACGGGCAGGGGGCGTCAGCGACCCTTCTTCTTCTTGTCCTTCGGCAGATTGCGGCCGAACTGGCGCACGGTCTGCTGGGCCAGGGCCTTGTCGTTACCCGGGAAGTAATCGCCTTCCCAGCGGGTCACGTTGTCATTGTCGAAGAACACGGTGAAGTTCTTCACCTCGGTACGGCCCAGGCGGTTCACGCGCTGGCTGGAGGTGTAGTCCCAGCGCTGGGCGTGGAACGGGTCCGGAATGGACGGGGTGCCCAGCAGCGCAGTGACCTGCTGCTTGCTCTGCCCGACCTGCAGCTTGGCCACGGCATCTTCCCGGATCAGGTTGCCCTGATAGATGGGTTGCTTGTAGATGATGCCGCACCCGGTGGTGGACAGGGCGACGGCGGCGACCAACAGGAGATTGCGCATCGGGACTGGCGGTTGGGGAAATCAAACCGATGATACACTCCCGGCGTGCCACCGCGACCCAATCCGAGGCAGCTGGCGCTAAATCGCCAATGAACGGAGACCTATGGAAACCCACGACCTGCGAAAAGTCGGCCTGAAGGTGACCCATCCACGGATGCGGATCCTGGCGCTGCTTGAACAGCGCAATGCCCAGCACCACATGACCGCCGAAGACATCTACCGCCAGCTGCTCGAGCATGGCGACGAGATCGGCCTGGCGACGGTCTACCGGGTGCTGACCCAGTTCGAGGCTGCCGGCCTCGTGCTCAAGCACAATTTCGAAGGCGGCCAGGCCGTCTACGAGCTGGACCGTGGCGGCCACCACGACCATATGGTCGACGTGGACAGCGGCAAGATCATCGAGTTCGAAAGCCACGAGATCGAGGAGCTGCAGCGCAAGATCGCCGCAGACCACGGCTATGAGCTGGAAGAGCACTCGCTGGTGCTGTACGTGCGCAAGAAGCGCAAGTAAGCCGTTCCGGCCAGCTGGATGCGACGAAACCCCGGGCCTTCCCGGGGTTTTTCGTTGCTTACGGCAGATCCACGCCATGCGTGAGGGGCCCTATCAGCACCTCCAGATCCACCGCCTCGGCCATTGCCCGGTTGCCCGCATCGCCCGGATGCAGGTGATCGCCGGAGTCGTAGGCGGCAGCCATCCGTGACGGATCGGCCGGGTCGCGCAGCGCCGCGTCCAGGTCAATCACCGCGTCAAACGGGCTGTCCGTGCGCAGCCAGGCGTTGAGCTGCCGGCGCAGGGCGTCCTTGTCCGGGTGGTAGTAGTCGTCCAGCGGCGTGCCGGGCAGGGCGCCGGCGAACGGCGTCAGGGTGGCGCCGAGGATGCGTAGACCCCGCCGATGGGCCTGTTCGGCCAGGGTGCGATACCCCGCCTGCAGTTCGGCCAGCGTGGGCCGGGCCTGGTTCCGGGCGAAGGCGGTGCCGGGCCAGCTGATGTCATTGATGCCGATCAGCACGACTACGCTGACCACGCCTGGTTGATCCAGCACGTCACGCCGGAAGCGGGCCAGGGCGGATTCGCCCATGCCATCGCGCAGCAGCCGCCCCCCGGAAATGCCGGCGTTGACCACGGCAACGCCCCGCGGTGCCAGGCGCGCCGCCAGATGGTCGGTCCAGCGCTGATCCTGGTCGAGGCTGGCGGTGGCACCGTCGGTGATCGAGTCGCCGATCACCACCACGCTGCGTGCGCTGGCCGCCGCCTCGACCTCGATGCCAGCCAGGAACAGGCGGGCAGTGGTGCTGCTGGCCCCGATCAGAGCCTGGGCCTGACTCTGGTCGCCTGGCGCAATCCAACTGGTCTGGCGACCCTCCCAGTGGAACGTCTGGACTGGAGTCGGTCCCGGCACAAAGACACTGATCTGCAACGCCTGGCGGTCATCCGTGGCCACCGCTAGTGGATCGCTCAGCCGTTCCTGACCTGGGCCGATCAGCACCCCGGGCTGGCCGTCGAAGCTGAGCGGCTGCGGGGCGGCACCCGCGTGTGCGGCCACGCTGGCCGCCCCGATCCGCAGCGGCTGGGTGCTGTAGGCATTGCTCAGCCGCACCCGCAGCCGGGGCCCGCCCAGGCTGATGCGCGCGGTCTGGCGGAAGGTCTGGTCCTGCAGCGTGGCCGGGACCAGGGTCGGGAACAGGAAATCGGCGCCCCAGACCGGTTGCGGACTGGCCTGCCAGCTGGCGACCCAGTGCGGGGCCGGGGCGGCACTGGCTGCGCTGGAGAGGGCGATCAAGGCGGTCGCGGTGAGCTGGCTGAGGCGGTTCATCGGGCAATCCCGGGAGGAGGGAGGGCCATGGTGATTCTCCGTCGATCTGTGAACTAGACTGCGCATGGATAATCATCTGTGAACTGGATTCATCGCCATGGCGCGACCCGACATCAACCGATCCGGCGAACTGGAAGTGTTCGTGCGGGTGATCGAGACCGGTGGCTTCTCTGCCGCCGCCCGCACCCTGGACATGACGCCGTCGGCAGTCAGCAAGCTGGTGGCCCGGCTGGAGCAACGGCTGGGTACGCGCCTGCTGCAGCGCTCCACCCGCCAGCTGCAGCTGACCCCGGAAGGCTGCGCGTTCTACGAGCGCGGCCTGCGCGTGCTGGCCGACCTGGAGGAGGCCGAGCGCTGCGCCAGCGCCCATGCCGAGCCGCGCGGACGCCTGCGGGTCAATTCCAACGTGCCATTCGGCCAGCATTTTCTGTTGCCGCTGCTGCCGGCGTTCCTCGAACGCAACCCGCAGGTGGGCGTGGATCTGACCTTGAACGACGAGGTGATCGACCTGCTTGAGCAGCGCACCGACGTGGCGATGCGGGCCGGCCCGCTGAAGAGCTCCAGTCTGGTGGCGCGACGGCTGGGCGCGACGCGGATGATGATCGTGGCCGCGCCGGCCTATGCGCAGCGGCACGGCTTGCCGCGCAACGCAGAGGAGCTGCAGTCGCACAACCGTCTGGACATCGGCCATGCGCGTGCGATGCAGGGCTGGCCGCTGCTGCAGGACGGACGCGAGCGGATGGTGCTGCCCAGTGGCAATGCCCGCGCCAGCAATGGCAACGCGCTGCGGCAGCTGGTGCTGGGCGGGTTGGGCCTGGCGCGGCTGGCGACTTACCAGGTGCAGGAGGACATCGCCGCCGGACGCCTGCTGCCGGTGCTGGAAGAGGCCAATCCCGGTGACCTGGAAGAGGTCCATGCGGTGTTCCTGGGGCAGGGTGGCTACCTGCCGCTGCGAGTGCGCGCCTTCCTCGATTTCCTGGTGGAAACGGTGGATCTGGCGCGGCCACGGGGGTAGTGCCGGCCGCTGGCCGGCAACTTCATGATCTTCGTTCACCTGTGTTGGGTTGCCGGCCAGCGGCCGGCACTACCTCGCGCGTTGTAGATCCACGCCATGCGTGGATAACCGCGAACAGGCCTCAGACCTGCAGCAGCTTGCGGGCGGCGGCGCGCGCTTCCTTGCTCACTTCCACGCCACCGAGCATGCGCGCCAGTTCTTCCTCGCGTGCCTTGCTGTCCAGCTTCTCCACTGCGCTCTGGGTCATGCCTTCCACCGGGGCCTTGCTGACCCGGTAGTGGGCATGGCCCTTGGAGGCGACCTGCGGCAGGTGGGTCACGCACAGCACCTGGCGCTTCTCGCCAAGGGCGCGCAGCTTCTGGCCGACGATGTCCGCCACCGCGCCGCCGATGCCGGAGTCGACCTCGTCGAATACCATGGTCGGCACCGCATCCAGGTCCAGCGCGGCCACTTCGATGGCCAGTGAAATGCGCGACAGTTCACCGCCCGAGGCCACCTTGCGCAGGGCGCGCGGTGGCTGGCCGGCGTTGGCGGCGACCAGGAATTCCACGCGTTCGGCACCCTGCGGATCGGGCTTGCCGGAATCCTGCGGCTCCAGCTCGATCAGGAACTGGCCACCGCCCATGCCCAGCTCGGCGATGATGCCGGTGGTGGTGGCCGACAGTTCGGCAGCGGCGCTGCGACGGCTGGCGGTCAGCACCTCGGCCTGTACGCACCAGGCGGCGGCGGCCTTGTCGATCTCGCCGGCCAGGCGCTGCAGGCGTTCGTCGGCGCCGCGCAGCTGTTCCACTTCGGCATGCATGCGCTCGCGCTGCGCGCCCAGCTCGTCCATCGGCACGCGGTGCTTGCGGGCCAGGTCGTGCAGGCGGCCGAGGCGACGCTCGTTCTCCTCGAACTGCTCCGGGTCGGCATCAAGGTCGTCGTGCACCCGGTCCAGCAGCGACAGGGCTTCGTGCAGCTGGATCGAGGCATTCTCGATCAGGCCGTCCACCTCGCCCAGGCGCGGGTCATGTTCGATCAGGCGCGACAGCTCGTGGCGCACCTGCTGCAGCAGGTCCAGCGCGGAACTGCCGTCGTCGCCGTTGAGCTGGTTGCTGGCCGCCTGGCAGGCGCTCAGCAGGGCGCTGGCATGGGCCTGGCGGCGGTGGCTGGCGCCGAGCGCGGCGATCGACTCCGGTTCCAGGTCCTCGCGGTCCAGTTCGCGCAGCTGGTGCTCCAGGAAGCCGATCCGGTCACTCACGTCGCCCTGTTGCGACAGCGCCAGCGATTCGTCGACCAGCGCCTGCCACGCGGCGGCGGCGCGGCGCACCTGGCGGCGCGCCGCCTCGTTGCCGGCATAGGCGTCGAGCAGGGCCAGCTGCGACGGACGGGTCAGCAGCGCCTGTTGCTCATGCTGGCCATGGATCTCCACCAGCAGCGCGGCCAGGTCGGCCAGCTGTGCGAGGGTGACCGGACGGCCATTGATCCAGGATCGCGATCCGCCGTCGGCGCGGATCACGCGGCGCAGCTGGCACTGTTCCTCATCGTCCAGCTCGTTGTCGGCCAGCCACTGGCGCGCGGCCTGCAGCTGGTCCAGCGCGAACTCGGCGGAAAGCTCGGCGCGGGCGGCGCCGTGGCGGACCACGCCGCTGTCGGCGCGCAGGCCGGACAGGAAGCCCAGCGCGTCGACCATCAGCGACTTGCCGGCGCCGGTCTCGCCTGAAACCACGGTCATGCCCGGCCCGAACTCCAGTTCGGTGGCGCGGACGACGGCGAAATCCTTGATCGAAAGATGTCTGAGCATGGGTAAGGGGTATCGGCAGCCGCGCAACGCTAGCACGCGGGGGAGGGAGGTCCAATGACTTGCCAAGGTGATGCGCCGCCATTATCTAGTGTCCGTGTCTCACAGGTTGATTCCATGCACGGTTCTCCCGACCAGCTTGCCCCGCGTGCGCGCCATCTGCTGCGCACGCTGATCGCGCGTTACATCCAGGACGGTGAGCCGGTCGGCTCGCAGACGCTGGCGCGCGTGGCCGGCCTGGAGGTCAGCCCGGCCACCATCCGCAACATCCTTGGCGACCTGGAAGACCTGGGGCTGCTGGCCTCGCCGCACACCTCGGCCGGGCGCATCCCGACCGCGCATGGCTATCGGGTGTTCGTCGACAGCCTGCTGCAGATGCAGCCGCCGGGCGAGGGCGAGCTGGCCCGGTTGCGCCAGGAGCTGGCCAGCGGCGGTAGCACCCAGGCCCTGCTCGGCAGCGCCTCGGAGCTGCTGTCGGCGATGAGTCACTTCGTCGGCGTGGTCAGCGCGCCACGGCGCGAGCAGTTCGCCTTCCGCCAGATCGATTTCGTGGCGCTGGACGGGCGCCGGGTGCTGGCGATCCTGGTGTTTGCCGACAACGAGGTGCAGAACCGCGTCATCGAGACCCGGCAGGAGTTCGCGCCGGGCCAGCTGGAGCAGGTGGCCAACTACCTCAATGCGCATTTCGCCGGCCTGCCGATGGCCGAGATCCGCACCCGCCTGCTGCTGGAGCTGCGCGATGCCCGTTCCGAGCTGGAGCAGCTGCTGGCGCACAGCATTGAACTGGCCGAGCAGGCCCTGCAGCCGGCCGCCGACGACATGCTGGTGGCCGGCCAGACCCGCCTGATGGGGGTGCAGGACCTGTCCGACCTGGAGCGCCTGCGCGAACTGTTCGAGCTGTTCTCCAGCAAGCGCGAGATCCTGCAGCTGCTGGAGCGGACCATCCAGGCCCCAGGCGTGCGCATCTTCATCGGCGAAGAGACCGGGATGATGCCGCTGCAGGGGGTCTCGCTGGTCACCGCCCCGTACACCGCCAATGGCCAGGTACTGGGCGTGCTGGGCGTGATCGGCCCCAAGCGGATGGCCTACGACCGCATGATTCCGCTGGTCCAGGCCACTGCCGATGTGCTCGGCGCGGCCTTTTCACCGGCCGGGCGCACTCCCGGAACATCCGACGCTTGAAACGCAGCATCCCGCCCACACTAGGGTGGGTGGAGGCGGAGATTGACCGCCAGGGACCCAGACATGAACCACGAACATCCAGATATCGAATCCCAGCAGACTGCCGCCGATGCGGCCGCCGCCGCCGGCGTCAACGACGAAGTGGAGCGCCTGCGCGCCGAAGTCGAGCAGATCAAGGCCGATGCGCTGCGTGAGCGCGCCGACCTCGAGAACCAGCGCAAGCGTGTTGCCCGTGACATCGAGCAGGCCCGCAAGTTCGCCAACGAGAAGCTGCTTGGCGAGCTGCTGCCGGTATTCGACAGCCTGGATGCCGGCCTGAAGGCCGCCGGCGACGACCCGCATCCGCTGCGCGAAGGCCTGGAGCTGACCTACAAGCAGCTGCTGAAGGTCGCTGCCGACAACGGCCTGGTCCTGCTGGACCCGATCGGCCAGCCGTTCAACCCGGAACACCACCAGGCGATCAGCCAGGTGCCGACCCCGGGCGCCGCCCCGGGCAGCGTGGTGACCGTGTTCCAGAAGGGCTACCTGCTCAACGAGCGCCTGCTGCGGCCGGCGCTGGTGGTGGTGGCCGCCGATTGATCGGCCGGGCCGGGCCATGCCCGGTCCCGGTCGTGCCAGGCCATGCCTGGCAAGGTTTTCCAGGCGCTGAACACAGCGTTCGGGAGATGGCTTGAATGTTCCACGAGCCTCCCCCACATCGTATTCATCCACCGGCCGAGCGGCCGGACTGACCCCAACAAGCATCCTCAGGAGTCTCCCCCATGGGCAAGATCATTGGTATCGACCTCGGCACCACCAACTCGTGCGTGGCGATCATGGACGGCGGCAAGGCCCGCGTCATCGAGAATTCGGAAGGCGATCGCACCACCCCGTCGATCGTCGCCTACACCAAGGACGGCGAAGTCCTGGTCGGCGCCTCGGCCAAGCGCCAGGCCGTGACCAACCCGAAGAACACCTTCTATGCGGTGAAGCGCCTGATCGGCCGCAAGTTCACCGACGCCGAAGTGCAGAAGGACATCGCCCACGTCCCGTACGGCATCCTGGCCCATGACAATGGCGACGCCTGGGTGTCGACCAGCGACGGCAAGAAGATGGCCCCGCAGGAAATCTCGGCCAAGGTGCTGGAAAAGATGAAGAAGACCGCCGAGGACTTCCTCGGTGAGAAGGTCACCGAAGCGGTCATCACCGTGCCGGCCTACTTCAACGACAGCCAGCGCCAGGCGACCAAGGACGCCGGCCGCATTGCCGGCCTGGACGTCAAGCGCATCATCAACGAGCCGACTGCGGCTGCGCTGGCCTATGGCCTGGACAAGGGTGACAACAAGGATCGCAAGATCGTGGTGTACGACCTGGGCGGCGGCACCTTCGACGTCTCGGTGATCGAGATCGCCAACGTCGACGGCGAGAAGCAGTTCGAAGTGCTGGCCACCAACGGCGACACCTTCCTGGGCGGCGAAGACTTCGACAACCGCGTCATCGAGTACCTGGTTGAAGAGTTCAACAAGGACCAGGGCATCGACCTGCGCAAGGATCCGCTGGCCCTGCAGCGCCTGAAGGACGCCGCCGAGCGCGCCAAGATCGAGCTGTCCAGCGCCCAGCAGACCGAAGTGAACCTGCCGTACGTCACCGCTGACGCCTCGGGTCCGAAGCACCTGAACATCAAGCTGACCCGCGCCAAGCTGGAAGCGCTGGTGGAAGACCTGATCAAGAAGTCGATCGAGCCGTGCCGCGTCGCCCTGAACGATGCCGGCCTGCGTTCGAGCGACATCAGCGAAGTGATCCTGGTCGGTGGCCAGACCCGCATGCCGAAGGTGCAGCAGGCGGTGACCGAGTTCTTCGGCAAGGAACCGCGCAAGGACGTCAACCCGGACGAAGCCGTGGCACTGGGTGCTGCGATCCAGGGCGGCGTGCTGGGCGGCGACGTCAAGGACGTGCTGCTGCTGGACGTGACCCCGCTGTCGCTGGGTATCGAAACCATGGGCGGCGTGTTCACCAAGATCATCGAGAAGAACACCACCATCCCGACCAAGGCTTCGCAGGTGTTCTCCACCGCCGAGGACAACCAGTCGGCCGTGACCGTGCACGTGCTGCAGGGTGAGCGCGAACAGGCCCGCTTCAACAAGTCGCTGGCCAAGTTCGACCTGTCCGGCATCGAGCCGGCCCCGCGCGGCCTGCCGCAGGTGGAAGTGTCCTTCGACATCGACGCCAACGGCATCCTGCACGTGTCGGCCAAGGACAAGAAGACCAACAAGGAACAGAAGGTCGAGATCAAGGCCGGTTCGGGCCTGTCCGAGGAGGAGATCGCACGCATGGTCGCCGACGCGGAAGCCAACCGCGAAGAAGACAAGAAGTTCCAGGAGCTGGTGCAGGCCCGCAACCAGGCCGACGCCCTGATCCACGGCACCCGCAGCGCCATCACCGAGCACGGCAGCAAGGTCGGCGGCGATGTCATCGGCAAGGTCGAGGCGGCGCTGGCCGACCTGGAAACCGCGATGAAGGGTGACGACAAGGCACAGATCGAAGCCAAGTCGAAGGCACTGGAAGAAGCCGGCCAGTCGCTGTTCGCCGCCGCATCGGCCGACCAGGGCGGTGCCGCCCCGGGTGCCGACGCTGGCAATGCGGGCAAGCCGCAGGATGACGTGGTGGACGCCGAGTTCACCGAAGTCAAGGACGACAAGAAGTCCTGATCCGGACCGACACGGGACGCTGGCCATCAGCGTCCCGTTGTCGCATCAGGGTCCTGACCGCCCACCGGCGTGTCGGGGCGCCCGACGCAAGAGCGGACCTGGTTCCGCTCTTCCGCTTTGACGAATCCCGACTTTCCGGAACCCGATTCACGATATGAGCAAGCGCGATTACTACGAAGTGCTGGGCGTTGCCCGCACCGCCAACGACGAAGAGCTGAAGAAGGCCTACCGTCGCTGCGCGATGAAGTTCCACCCGGACCGCAACCCGGGTGATGCGGCGGCCGAAGCCTCCTTCAAGGAGTGCAAGGAAGCCTACGAAGTGCTGTCCGACGGCAACAAGCGCCGCATGTACGACAGCCATGGCCACGCCGCGTTCGAGCACGGCATGGGCGGTGGCGGTCCGGGCGGCCCGGACATGAACGATATCTTCGGCGATATCTTCGGCAACATCTTTGGCGGTGGTGGCGGTGGTCCGCGCCAGGCCCGTCGCGGCGCCGACATCGGCTACGTGATGGAACTGGACCTGGAAGAGGCCGTGCGCGGCGTCGAGCGCCGGATCGAGATCCCGACCCTGGCCGAGTGCGGCGACTGCGATGGCAGTGGCTCCGAAGACGGCAAGGTCGAGACCTGCAATGTGTGTCATGGCCGCGGCCAGGTGCGCATCCAGCGCGGCATCTTCGCCATGCAGCAGGCCTGCCACAACTGCGGCGGCCGCGGCCAGATCATCGCCAAGCCCTGCAAGACCTGCCACGGCAATGGCCGTGTCGAGGAAGACAAGGTGCTGTCGGTGAAGGTGCCGGCGGGCGTCGATACCGGCGACCGCATCCGCCTGCAGGGCGAGGGCGAGGCCGGCCCGGCCGGTACGCCGCCGGGCGACCTGTACGTGGAAGTGCGCGTGCGCGAGCATGCGATCTTCCAGCGCGATGGCGACGACCTGCACTGCGAAGTGCCGATCCGCATCTCGCAGGCGGCACTGGGTGACACCGTGCGCGTGGCCACCCTGGGCGGCGAAGCGGAGATCCGCATTCCGGCCGAGACCCAGACCGGCAAGCTGTTCCGCCTGCGCGGCAAGGGCGTGCGTTCGGTGCGCAGCCGCAGCGAAGGCGACCTGTACTGCCGCGTGGTGGTGGAGACCCCGGTCAACCTCACCAACGAACAGCGCAAGCTGCTGGAGCAGTTCGAAGCCACCTTCGTCGGTGAGGAAGCGCGCAAGCATTCGCCGAAGTCGGCCACCTTCATGGATGGCGTGAAGGGCTTCTGGGACCGGATGACGTCCTGATCCATCGACGCATGTGTTGAACGACAGCGCCGGGCAATGCCCGGCGTTTTCGTTTGTGGTGCCGCACTGCCGCCGCCGGGCATGGCCCGGCGCTACCGGAAAAACGCCGCCGGCGTCTGCCCGAGCTGGCGCTTGAACATGCTGGTGAATGCACTCGGGCTGTCGTAGCCCATCGCCAGCGCGACATCGATGACCTTGTCGCCGATCGCCAGTCGCTCCAGGGCGGCCAGCAGCCGCGCCTGCTGCCGCCACTGCCCGAAGGTCATGCCCAGTTCACTGGCGAAATGACGCTGGATGGTTTTCACGTCCACCTGCAGCGCCTGCGCCCAGTCCTGCAGGGTGGCGTCGTCGCCGGGATGTTTCTGGATGTGCTGGCAGATCCGCTGCAGGCGCGGGTCGGAGGGCGAGGGCAGGTGTAGCGGCAGCACGTCCATGCGGTGCAGCTCGTCCAGCAGCAGGCGCACCACGCGGCCGTCGCGGCTGTCATCCACATGCGCGGTCTCGATCAGGCTGGCGGCGAGCAGCAGCTCGCGCAGCAACGGCGCTACCTGTACCGCGAACGCCTCGTCCGGCAGCTGCGGCGCGAAGTCCGGTTCCACATACAGGCTGCGCATATGCACCTCAGCGATGCAGTCCACCGCATGGGCCATGCCGGCCGGCACCCAGATCGCGCGGGTCGAGGGCACCACCCAGCGGCCGCCGTCCGCACGCACCACCATCAGTCCGGACATGGCGAACACCAGCTGGTGACGGCGATGCCGGTGGGGCGCGATGTGGGTGCCGGGTTTGTAGTGGCGGGCGCGGCAGGTCACCGGGCGGTGTACCGGAACCTCGTTCCACGGTGCAGTCTCGCGGACCGGGCAGGGAGTGTCCTTTTTGCGATATGCCATGACCCGAACGCGGCAGAAGGGAGGGGGAGGCCACCGTAGCATGCGTGGCTCGCCCCCAACCTGACTGTGTCCATGTCGACCCTGGCTTCTCCCGCAACGACCTCACGCCCGGTGGCCCCCGGCGTGCTGGCCGCCATTTCCACCTCGCATGTCGTCAACGACATGATGCAGTCGCTGATCCTGGCCATCTATCCGGTGATCAAGGGCTGCTTCAATCTCAGCTTCACCCAGATCGGCCTGATCACGCTGACCTACCAGCTCACCGCCTCGATCTTCCAGCCCTTGATCGGCATGGCCACCGACCGTCGCCCAGCCCCGTACTCGCTGCCGATCGGCATGGCCTCGACCCTGTGCGGCATGCTGCTGCTCGGCTTCGCACCGAACTACGCGGTGGTGCTGATGGCTGCGGCGATGGTCGGCATTGGCTCGGCCATCTTCCATCCGGAAGCCTCGCGCATCGCGCGACTGGCCTCGGGCGGTCGTCATGGTTTCGCGCAGTCGGTGTTCCAGGTGGGTGGCAATTTCGGAACAGCGCTGGGCCCGTTGATCGCTGCCGCAGTGATCGTGCCGTATGGCCAGCACGCCGCATCGTGGTTTGCCGGCGCCGCTCTGATCGGCATCGCTCTGCTGACCTATGTCGGCCGCTGGTACGCGTTGCATCTGGGCACGCCACGACCGGTCAGTACGGCTACGATGGCGCCGCGGCATCCGCCGCGCACTGTGGCCAAGGTACTGGCGATCCTGCTGGTGCTGATCTTCAGCAAGTACTTCTACATGGCCAGCATCGGCAGCTACTTCACCTTCTACCTGATCCACCACTTCGGCATTCCGGTAGCGCAGGCCCAGCTGCACCTGTTCGCGTTCCTGGTGGCGTCCGCCGCCGGCGGCTTCCTCGGCGGCCCGCTGGGTGATCGCATCGGCCGCAAGCCGATCATCTGGACCTCGATCCTGGGCGTGGCGCCGTTTGCGCTGATGCTGCCGCATGCTGATCTGCTGTGGACGACCGTGCTGGCGGTGCTGATCGGCTTCGTGCTGTCCTCGGCGTTCTCGGCGATCGTGGTCTATGCGCAGGAGATGATGCCGCACCGCATCGGCATGGTGTCCGGCCTGTTCTTCGGCTTCGCCTTCGGCATGGGCGGGCTTGGGGCGGCTGTGCTGGGCCTGCTGGCGGACAAGACCAGCATTGAGTACGTCTACCAGTTGACCGCGTTCCTGCCGCTGTTGGGTATCGTGGCGGCGTGGCTGCCACCGTCGCGGCCTGCTGCTCACTGAGGGGTTTGGGTTTGCAGGGTTTGCAGGGCTTGCAGCCCTGCACCTGCAGAGGCAACGTCAACGTCAAAAGCCTGCATTCTGCGGGTTGGCGGGGTGGGTCCGGTTGAGGGGGACGCTGCAAGTCCCCCTCCGGGGCCCGGCCCAGCCGCTGGCGGCTGTGCGTTCGGGCGCTTGCGAAGTAGTGCTTCGCAAGCAAAGCGCCCTCACCCATGTAAGCTCGGTCGCCGCTTGCTCGTGTGCGCAGTCCTGCGCACACGGCAAGACCGGGGTTGGGCGTCCTGCCCAACCCGCCCGAGGCATGCCTCGGGCCCATGCGGCTCACGCCCCCTCAACCGGACCCACCCCGCCTTCGACAGTTGGCCGCGATCTGTCGGAACAGCGTCCGGCCCTGGTAGGTGTCGACCTTGGTCGACACGGATGAATTCGTTCGATATCTGACAGATGTGTCGACCAAGGTCGACACCTACCAACAGCCGCGCGGAACAACAGCCGCAGTTACCAACAGCCGCGTGAACCTGTCGAAGGTGGGGCGGTGTCGGATTGCGGGGTGTCAGCGGCATGGATGCCGCTGCCAAGCCTACAAGGACGTACTTGCGGCGTCCCCGCACTCCGACACCGCCCCGCCACCCCACGGAATGCCGCTTTGGCTTCGGCCGTTGCGGTTGCCGTTGCATTGAGCAGGTGCAGGGCTGCAAGCCCTGCCGAAAACTCCCTTGGGCGTAGAATGCGGGCATGAGCGAATCCCTTGATAACCACCTGGTCCACGGCCGCCGCCAGCGGCCGGATGGTCCGTCGCCGATCGATGTCATCTCGGTCCAGTCGCAACTTGTCTACGGCCACGCCGGCAACAGCGCCGCCGTACCGCCGATGCGTGCGCTCGGTGTGCGCGTCGCGGAAATTCCGACCGTGTTGCTGAGCAATGCGCCGTTCTACGACACCACGCGCGGTCGGGTGCTGCCCGCCGACTGGTTCGCCGACCTGCTGCTGGGCACCCACGAGCGCGGCCTGCCGCAGCGGGCGAAAATGCTGGTTTCCGGCTACTTCGGCAGCACCGCCAACGGTGCCGCCTTCGCCGACTGGCTGGACAACATCCTGCCGGTCTGTCCGCAGCTGCGTTACTGCCTGGATCCGGTGATTGGTGACACCCACACCGGCCCCTACGTGGAACCGGGCCTGGAGGCGATCTTCGCCGAGCGATTGCTGCCGCATGCCTGGTTGGTGACCCCGAACGCCTTCGAACTGAATCGTCTGACCGGCATGCCGGCACTGGCCGAGGCTGATGCCATCGCTGCCGCGCGCACGCTGCTGGATCGCGGCCCGCACTGGGTGATCGCGCACAGCGTGGGCGGTAACCCGGGTGAGCTGGTGACCCTGGCGGTCGGTCGTGAGGAAACCTGGCGCTGGACTTCGCCGCTGCTGCCGGTGGACGTGGCCGGCACCGGTGACGTGCTGATGTCGCTGGTGGTGTCGTTCCTGTTGCGAGGTGAATCGATGCAGCAGGCGATTTCGCGTGCGATTGCCGGTACCCATGCGGCGCTGGAGGCGACTCTGGACAATGGCTTCGAAGAGTTCGACGTGATCGCGGCGGCGCCTGCCGCACTGGCCGAAGGCACGCGCTTCCGCGCCGAACGCGTGGCATGAGCAGCTTGCTCGAACGCACGCCGCGCACGGTCGGCATCGTCGGCAGTGCCGGCGCCTATGGGCGCTGGCTGAGCCGCTTCTTCCAGCAGCACATGCAGCTGCAGGTGATCGGCCACGATCCGGCTGATCCGGACTCGCACACGCCGGAACAGCTGCTGGCGCAGGCCGATGTGCTGGTGTTCTCGGCACCGATCCGGCACACGCCGGCGTTGATCGCACAGTACGTCCAGCAGTCGGCCGGCCGCGAGCAGGACCGGTTGTGGCTGGACGTGACCTCGGTGAAGGAAGCGCCGGTGCAGGCGATGCTGGCCTCTCAAGCCGAAGTGGTCGGCCTGCACCCGATGACCGCGCCACCCAAGGCGCCGACCCTGAAGGGCCGGGTGATGGTGGTCTGCGAAGCGCGGCTGCAGCACTGGCAGCCATGGGTCGATACGCTGTGCACGGCGCTGCAGGCCGAGTGCGTGCGGGCCACGCCGCAGCATCACGACCAGATGATGGCGCTGGTACAGGCGATGGTGCATGCCACCCACCTGGCCCAGGCCGGCGTGCTGCGCCAGTACCAGCCGCAGCTGGGTGATCTGGCCGCGATGATGCCGTACCGCTCGGCGTCGTTCGAGCTGGATACCGCGATCATCTCGCGCATCCTGTCGCTCAACCCGGCGATCTACGAAGACATCCAGTTCGGTAACCCGTACGTGGCGCCGATGCTGGAACGGCTGGTCGGCCAGCTGCAGGCCCTGCAGGCGCAGGTCGGGCAGGGCGACGACCGTGCGCGTGGTGAATTCCGCGAGCAGCTGCTTTCGGCCAACCGCAGTGCCTTCGGCGAGCAGGCGCTGGCGGACGGCAACTACACCTTTGAACGCGTGGGTTATCTGCTGGCTGACCTGACCGAGCGTAATGCGTTGTCGGTGCACCTGCCGGAGGACCGGCCCGGCTCGCTGCGTGAGCTGCTGAACGTGTTCGAGCAGCATCGCATCAGCCTGGCTTCAATCCATTCCTCGCGCACGCCTGGTGGCGAAGTGCATTTCCGCATCGGGTTCGTGGCCGGCAGCGATGCTGCGGCGATCACCCGGGCAGCAGCCGACGTGGACGCCAGTGGGATCGGGCGGGTGCTAGGCTGAATTCATCCACAGGCGGTGTGGATGGTTTCTGAGCAAAGATGTGGATAACCTCGCTCAGGCCTTGGCAGCAAAGGCTGTCAAGATACCTGGCCAAAAAATGATCACGCCTTTTGTAGAGTCGAGCCATGCTCGACCGCCTTGGGCAAAAGGCGTGTCGACCAAGGTCGACACCTACCACAGGCAAGAAAGCGGGTCGATCAAGGTCGACATCCGCCAGAGCGGGGCGATACGAAATCCGGTAGCGCCGGGGCCATGTCCGGCGAACCTCAGATCGTCAGTCGCAGCTCGCCGCCACTGGTGGTGAACTCGCGGCCATCGCGCACCAGCGGCCGCCCGTCATCCAGTTCGTAGCGTGCCGTGGCTTCAGAGTGATGCCCGCTGCCATTCGCCTCGGGCTTGAACTCGATGATGATGTGGCTTTCGCCGTTGCTGTCGACGGCGGGAAACTGACGGAACGACATCGTGCACCTCCTTCAGCGGATGGGGCTGTTGCGCGGCCAGCTTGGCCGCGCCGATGTTAGCCGGACGTCATCAATCGATGAACTGCAGGCGCGCAAGTTCAGCGTACAGTCCACCTTCGGCCAGCAGCTGTGCGTGCGTGCCCTCGGCGACGATGCGGCCCTGGTCCATCACCACGATGCGGTCGGCCTTGAGCACGGTGGCCAGGCGGTGGGCAATGACCAGTGTGGTGCGGCCCGCCATCAGCCGCTCCAGCGCTTGCTGCACGCTGTGCTCGCTCTGCGCGTCCAGCGCGCTGGTCGCTTCGTCCAGCAGCAGGATCGGCGCATCCTTCAGCAGCGCACGGGCAATCGCCACACGCTGCTGCTGGCCACCGGACAGGCGGGCACCGCGCTCGCCCAGCTCACTGTCATAGCCCTGCGGCAACGCGCGCAGGAAGCCATCGGCCTCGGCGGCACGGGCGGCAGCCTCGACTTCGGCGTCGCTGGCCTGCAGGCGGCCATAGCGGATGTTGTCGCGCGCACTGGCAGCGAACAGCGTCGGCTGCTGCGGCACCAGCGCCAGCTGCGCACGCAGCTCGGCCGGGTCGGCCTGGCGCACGTCGATGCCGTCCACGTCGATGCGGCCGCTGGCTGGATCATGGAAGCGCAGCAGCATCGAAAGCACCGTGCTCTTGCCCGCCCCCGACGGACCCACCAGCGCCACGGTCTCGCCGGGGTGCACGTGCAGGTTGAAGTGGTCCAGTGCGGCCTGGTCCGGTCGCTGCGGGTAGTGGAACACCACGTCGTCGAACCGGATCTCGCCACGCAGCGGCTGCGGCAGCGCGTGCGGCTGTGCCGGCGCGCGGATCTCGATGTCTTCCTGCAGCAGTTCGCCGATACGGCCCATGCCGCCGGCCGCGCGCTGCAGCTCGTTCCATACTTCGGCCAGTGCGCCCACCGAGCCGCCACCGATCAATGCATACAGCACGAACTGGCCCAGCGTACCGGCGCTGAGGCGGCCGTCGATGACGTCGTGCGCGCCCAGCCACAACACACCGACGATGGCGCCGAACACCAGCAGGATGGCGCTGGCGGTGACCAGCGACTGTGCGCCGATGCGGCGACGGGCGGCGCCGATGGCATCACCGAGTGCCTTGTCGAAGCGCCCGCGCTCGTACGGCTCGCGTGCATGTGCCTGCACCGTGCGTACCGCACCCAGGGTTTCACTGGCCAGGCTGTTGGCATCGGCGATGCGGTCCTGGCTGTTGCGTGCGACCGTGCGCAGCTTGCGCGCGCCGATGATGATCGGCAGCACCGCCAGCGGAATGCCGAGCAGCGACCATGCGGCCAGCCGTGGGCTGGTGACGAACAGCATCGCCAGGCTGCCGATGACGGTGACCGTGCTGCGCAGCGCCACGGACATGGTCGAGCCGACCACGCTGCGCAGCAGTTCGGTGTCCGCGGTCAGGCGCGAGACCAGCTCTCCGCTGCGGCTGCGGTCGTGGAAGCCGGCACCCAGCTGGATCAGGTGGGCATACAGCTGGCTGCGCAGGTCGGCCACGACCTTTTCACCCAGCAACGATACGAAGTAGAAGCGCGCTGCCGTGCCCAACGCCATGACGACCGCCACCAGCATCAGCAGGGCGAAGGCACGGTTGATCTGGCCGCCGCTGCTGAAACCGTGATCGATCATCTGCTTCACCGCCGGAGGCAGGCTCAGCGTGGCTGCAGAAGACACCGCCAGGGCCAGCAGCCAGGCGGTGAACAGGCCGCTGTGGCGGCGCACGAACGGCCACAGCGTGCGCAGGCTGCCGAGGCGCCGCAGCGGCGGGGTCGAAGCGGGGGCGTCGTCCTTGTCAGTCATCCTGGTCGTCGTCTTCTATGCGGATACGGTCACGGGTGGCGTCGCGCAGGCGGATTTTCAATGCGTCGACCTGATCGGCAGGCAATTCGATCCGCAGGCACACGCCATTGGCATCGAACTGTTCATCGCGCTTTTCGGCACCGAAGGCGGGCAGGGTGGCATGCAGGGTACCCAGGTCCTCGAAGCCGGCCAGCAGCTGCAGCCGGGCCATCGCCACCAGCGGCAGGCGCGGGGCGGTGCGCAGGCACTCGGCGGCGGCGCCGCCGTAGGCGCGCACAAGGCCACCGGCACCGAGCTTGATACCGCCGAACCAGCGCGTCACTACCACCATCACCCGGTCGAAACCCTGGCCGTCGATCGCCGCCAGGATCGGACGTCCAGCCGTGCCGGCCGGCTCGCCATCGTCGCTGGAGCGATAGTCCTGCCCATGCCGGTAGGCCCAGCAGTTGTGGGTGGCATCGGCCACCGCAACCTGCTGCAGGAACGCCATGGCCGCTGCGGCGCCATCGATCGGCGCGGCATGGGCGATGAAACGGCTGTGTTTGACTTCCAGCGTGTGGCTGACCGGCTGGGCGAGAGTATCGAGCATTCCCGTCATTCTACGGGGTTGCCGGGTATTCCCGTCCGCTTCAGTCGTCCAGCAGCGGGCGCAGGTCGCGCGGCAGGCGTGCTTCCGGGTACTGCTGCATGTAGCGCTCCAGGCTGGCACGGGCCAGATCGCGCTGGCCCTCGTCGCGTCGTGTACGGATCTTCTGCAGCCACTGCCGGCGCGGCAGTCGTGCGTCAGCGTCCACCTCGGCCTGCACGGCATCCGCGCTCAGGCCCGCATCGCTGCCGCGGCGCATGATGCCAGGTGCGGAACGGCTGGGAGCCTCGCGCTTCATCGAGGTGATTTCTACCCGGTCCAATGCCGGGGCCTGTTCGGCCTGCACGCTGTTGGACTCTGGCGTGCCTGCCGAGCGCGCCTTCAGCGAACCACTGGCGACAACCGGCGCCATCAGCGGCGCGGGTGCCGAGTAGGCGGTGGGAGCCGGAGGCGCAAGGGGGGCTGCTGCCGGCGCTGCGGCCGGAGCGGGCGGCAGGGCCGCAAAGGAGGTATCGGCGGCCGCATCCGCAGCCATCGATCGTGCAGCCTGGGCCGGCGCTTCAGCGGTCCCGGCCGGCGCAGGCTTGCTTGCGCGCGCGATGGCCGGTGCCGGGGCAGCGGCAACCGGGGCTGCCTCGGGTGCTGCGGGCGCAGCGGCCGGTTCCGCAGTCGCCACCGCGCTGTCGGCTGCACTGCGCTCAGCGGCCTGATCGGCAGCCGCGACGTCTTCTGCCGCAGCCGGTGCCGCCGCAACAGCGGCCTCACCCGCCGGAATCGGTGGCGGTTCCGGACGCAGCTGCCAGGCGATGCCGATGGCGAACACCATCGAGGCGGCGATGCCGAACACCGCCGGCCAACGCGGGCGTGTGCGCTGCGTACGTGGTGCTTCGGGAGAGGCGACCGCATCGGCAGCCGGAGCGTCCACGGCAGCGCGGGCCGCGGCCAGGATGGCGGCGTCCAGTGCGGCGGGCGGTGCCTGTTCGGCGCGACGGCCGAGCAGCCGGGCCAGCTCGCGTTCTTCCGGCGTCAGCGGTTCGTCTCGGTTCATGCGTTCAATCCCGCACGCAGCTTGTCCATCGCATAGCGCAGCCGCGATTTCACGGTTTCCCGGCCTACGCCGGTGATCTGGCCGATCTCCTCCAGGCTCAGTTCCTGATCCAGCCGCAGTTGCAGCACTTCGCGCTGCTCGGGCGGCAGTTGTTCCATCGCCAGCTGGATGCGGCGACGTTGTTCGAATTCGGAAAGCTCGCCTTCCGGGGTCTGTCCATCCTCGATCGCGGCCAGGCGCAGATCGGCATCGGCCGGGGCAGCCGGCCGGTGGCGGGCGGCGCGCCAATGGTCGTTCAGGCGGTTGTGGGCGATGCGGAACAGCCAGGTGCTGAACGCCGCGTCCGGTTGCCACCCCGCACGGGCGCTGATCACCCGCTGCCAGACGTCCTGGAAGATCTCCTCGGCCAGCGCGTTGTCGCGCAGTTGCCGCAGCAGGAAGCCGAACAGGCGCTTGCGATGGCGCGCATACAGGCTTTCAAACGCGCGCAGGTCGCCACCGGCCCAGGCCAGCATCAAGGCTTCATCGGTTGGCAGTGCGCTGGCTTCCACGGCGTACAGGGTAAGGCCTGCAGGCGATGGCGCATAGCCGGTGGCGAGGGCGGGCAGGGCGAGGGTCATGACTCGGAAGGGGCTACGGTCAGCAGGAAAAACGTACGGGCGCACGATTCGGGGTTTACGGGCTTCCATTGCCCCCCGGGTGGCGCGCTATGCTCGGCGGCTCAGGGGAGGCGACGCACTGACGGCGCCAAGAGATTGTCATTTGTCCACGCATGCTGAACCGGCGGAAGAGCCACCACACGAGGCCGTGCTGAGCACGGCGCTGGTGCGCGCGTTGCATGCGCTGTTGCCGGAGTCGGCCGTGGTCCGCGTTGGCTGGGACGATCCGCAGCTGGGCCATGGCCAGGGTGGCTGGCCGCCGCCAGTGGGTGCCGGCCAGGTGGCCGTGGAGCCGGGAATCGGCGAGGGTCAGCATGGCTGGGAATACGACGGAGCGCGGTTGCTGTTGTCGGTAGCCGGGGCGGCGCCTTCGTCGGCCTGGTGGGGGCTGGCCCGGCAGGCGATGGAGCTGGCCCTGCAGCGTGGCCGCCAGGCTGGGCAGATCAAGGCATTGGAAGAGGCCGAGCGGCTGCAGCAGGCGCTGTTCCAGATCGCAGACCTGGCCGGTGCCGACCTGGAGATGGGCGAGATGCTGCGCCACGTGCATGGCGTGCTGGGCACACTGATGTATGCGGAAAACTGCTACATCGTGGAGTACGACGACGTGCGCGACCAGATCCGTTTCCTGTACTTCGCCGATCAGGTCGATGATTTCGTTGCCGATCCCACGCAGAGCCATGACGCCAGCGAGATGCCGCGCAGCCTGACCGTGGCGTTGCTGCGTCATGGCAAGCCGCTCAGTGGTCCCTCGCGCGAACTGCTGGCGCAGGTGATGGAGCAGGAGCACGACCCGCAACGCGGGCCCGAAAGCCTGGATTGGCTGGGGGTGCCGATGCTGCGCGATGGCCGCGTATGCGGTGCCATCGTGGTCCAGAGCTATGAGCAGGCGGCCCGCTATGGCGAGGCCGAGCGCGCATTGCTGGGCTTCGTTGCGCAGCACGTGCAGACCGCGATGGACCGGCGCCAGGCGCAGGTGCGGCTGGAGCAGCAGGTGGCGCGGCGCACCCAGGAACTGCAGCGCGCCAATCACAGCCTGCAGGACGAGGTTGCCGAGCGTCGACGCGCCGAACAGCTGCAGACCGCCCTGTACAACATCGCCGAGATGGCGATGTCGGCCGACAGCCTGGCGCAGTTCTACGGACAGGTGCATGGGGTGGTCGGGCGCCTGCTCGACGCACGCAATTTCTACATCGCTTTGGTCAACCCGGCCGGCAACGGCCTGGACTTCGTCTATTCGGTGGACGAGCACAATGCCAGCCGCGCGCCGCGACCGTTCAGCCGGGGCCTGACCGAGTACGTCGTGCGCAACCGGCGGCCACTGTTGGCATCACGCGCGCAGATCGATGCGCTGTTGGCCAGTGGCGAAGTGCGTGAATCCGGTGCGCGCTCGCACTGCTGGCTGGGCGTACCGCTGCTGCGCGACGACGAAGTGGTCGGCGCGATCGTGGTGCAGAGCTACAGCGAGAACAGCATTTTCAGCGTGCATGACCAGCGCCTGCTGACCTTCGTCGCGCAGAACATCGGTACCGGCCTGGCCCGTCAGCGCGACCAGCAACGGCTGCGCTCGGCGCATGCCGAGCTGGAAAAGCGCGTGGAAGAACGTACCCGCGAGCTGGCCGAGGTCAACGAGAAGTTGCTCGGGCAGATTGGTGAACGCCTGCGGGCCGAGCAACGCCTGACCCACCAGGCCATGCACGATGCGCTGACCGGCCTGCCCAACCGCCTGCACCTGCTGGACCGCCTGCAGGATGCGCTGGCGCTGGCCAAGCGAGAGGGCGGCCCGGTGTTCGCCGTGCTGTTCCTCGACCTGGACCGCTTCAAGCTGGTCAACGACAGTATCGGCCACGCTGCCGGTGACCGCATGCTGGTGGAAGTGGCCAAGCGCATCGTATCGATGGCTGGCGCCGAGGACGTGGTGGCCCGGCTGGGCGGTGACGAATTCGCGGTGCTGCTGCAATGCCCGCAGGGCCTGGCCCAGGCCTTGGACTTTGGCCAGCGCCTGCTGCTGGCGCTGCAGGAGTCGATGTGGATCGCCGGGCGCGAGCTGTTTCCGTCCGGCAGCCTGGGCATCGCGCTGTGGAACCCCCGCTACCGCACCGGCGAAGAGCTGCTGCGTGATGCCGACGCGGCAATGTACCGGGCCAAGGCGCAGGGCCATGACCGCTGTGCGATCTTCGACGAAGACATGCGCGAGCAGGCCATGCGCAGCCTCGATCTGGAAGCCGACCTGCGTCGTGCGATCAACAACCGCGATTTCGTCCCGTTCTACCAGCCGATCGTGCGCCTGTCCGATGGCGAGGTGGTGGGCCACGAAGCGCTGCTGCGCTGGCAGCATGAGCGCCGCGGCCTGCTGCTGCCGGGGGCGTTCCTGGAGCTGGGCGAGGAAAGCGGCCTGATCGAGCAGGTCGACTGGCTGATCTACGAACAGGTGATTGCCGGCCTGGCCGAGGGCGGGCAGAGCTACGTCTCGGTGAACGTATCACCGCGCCATTTCCGCTCCGCCGGGTTCAGCGGCCGCCTGTTCGGCCTGCTGGATGCATGTGGTGCCGATCCGCGTCGGCTGCGCCTGGAGATCACCGAGGTGGCGCTGCTGGACGATGGCCCGCACACGCTGCGCATCCTGCAGGGCCTGCGCGAGCGCGGCATCCAGGTGCAGCTGGACGATTTCGGTACCGGCTTCTCGGCGCTGTCCTACCTGCACCGTTTCCCGATCAGTACGCTGAAGATCGACCAGAGCTTCATCGCCGGCCTGCATGGGCCGGAAGTGCAGAGCACGCGGGCGCTGGTCGAGGGCGTGCTGTCGTTGGCGCGTACGCTGGGCATCGAGACCATCGGTGAGGGCATCGAAACCGAGGCGCAGCGGCAGACCCTGCGCGAACTGGGTTGCGACTACGGCCAGGGCTATCTGCTGGGGCGGCCCGCACCGTGGAGCTGCGCGGCGGTCTGAGCCGCCGCGCAGGAAAGCATCAGCGCAGGGCGGCGCGACGCTTTTCGTCGATCCACTTCGAGGCCTGCGCTGGCTTGTAGTTCTTCATCCACTCCAGCATCTCTTCGATATCCGAGCCGTACCACAGGTCCTGGCGCTGGTCCGGGTGCAGGAAGCGCTCTTCCACCATGCGGTCGATCATGCCGATCAGCGGGGCGTAGAAACCTTCCACGTCGAGGAAGGCGCACGGCTTGTTGCCGATGCCAAGCTGGCGCCAGGTCAGCATCTCGAAGATCTCTTCCATGGTGCCGAAGCCGCCGGGCAGCGTGACGAAGCCATCGGCGAGGTCGAACATGCGCGACTTGCGCTCATGCATCGAACCGACGATCTCCAGCTCGGTCAGGCCGCGGTGGGCCACTTCCCAGTCGGCCAGCTGGCGCGGGATCACGCCGGTCACCTCACCGCCGGCGGCGAGCACGGCATTGGCCACGGTTCCCATCAGGCCGACGTTGCCGCCGCCGTACACCAGGCGCAGACCGTCACGGGCGATGCGGTCGCCCAGTGCAATGGCGCGCTCGGTATAGGCCGGCTTGCTGCCAGCGTTGGAACCACAGTACACACAGATCGATTTCATGGATCTTCCTGTCTCTTGGCCGGAAACGAAAACGCCCCGTCGCCGACCGCAGGGCGGTCAGGGACGGGGTGCCCAAGGATTATGAGGCCTTCAGGGGCCTTCTGTAGAGCCGCGCCGCGCTCGGCTGCTCTTCGTTCAGACCGCGGTGGGCCCCTGTAGAGCCGAGCCATGCTCGGCTGCTCTTCGTTCAGATCGCGGCTACGGCTGAGTCGAGCAAGCTCGACTCTACAAAGAACGAGACTTACGCCGCCGCTGCCTGCTCGCGGCGCGGGCCTTCACGCAGCGCGCGGCCGACCATCCCCACCAGCAGGTCCAGCTCTTCGCTGTCCATGCCGAAGTGCGGAGTGAAACGCAGCGAGTTCTCGCCACCGTGGATCACGTTGATGCCGTGCTGGCGCAGCCATTCCTCGGTGGAGTTGGCGCCGTAGCACTTGAACTGCGGCGCCAGTTCGCAGGAGAACAGCAGGCCGGTGCCCTGCACCTTGGTGATCAGTCCGCCCAGCTCGTTCTTCAGCTGTTCAAGCTTGCGCACGGCCTCGGCACCACGCTCGGCGATGTTGGCGCGCACCTGCGGGGTCAGCTGGGCCAGGGTGGCGCAGGCCACGTCCAGCGCACGCGGGTTGCTGGTCATCGTGTTGCCATAGATGCCCTTGCGGTACAGCTGCGCGGCATGCTCGGTCACCGCCAGCACCGACAGCGGGTACTGCGCGGCGTTGAGTGCCTTGGAGTAGGTCTCCATGTCCGGCGGGTCCAGGCCTTCGAAGCCCGGGTAATCGACCACCGAGAGCACGCCATGCGCACGCAGGCCGGCCTGGATTGAGTCGAGCAGCAGCAGGCTGCCATGGGCACGGGTCAGTTCGCGGGCAACGGCATAGAACGACGGCGGCACCGAGCGGCCCGGGTCGCCTTCGCCCATCACCGGTTCCAGGAACACTGCCTCGATGAACCACTGGTTGCGCGCGGCATCCTCGAACACCTTGCGCAGGCCGGCTTCGTCGTACGGCGCCACGGTGATCACCGAATCCTCGCCACGGTAGCTGGCCAGGTGCTGCATGTAGCTCTTGCGGCTTGAATCCGAATAGAGGGCAGGGCGGTCGGTGCGGCCATGGAAGCTGCCCTTGACCACCACGCGCTTGATCGCAGCACCGGCGTGGCGTGCGCCCGGGTCGGTCTGCAGCTTGGCGTTGACGTCGGCGATGCGCGCGGCCAGGCCGACCGCCTCGGAACCGGAATTCAGGCACATGAAACGGGCGAACGGGCAGCCGCCACGGCGGTGGCCGATCTCGGCGCGCAGGGCGGTGATGAAGCGCTGCTGCGACAGGCTGGGGGTCATGATGTTGGCCATCACCTGCGGGCGGGCCATCGCCTCCAGCACGGCTTCCGGGGTGTGCCCGAAGCCGAGCATGCCGTAGCCGCCGGCGTCGTACAGCACGGCGCCTTTCAGGGTGACCACCCACGGGCCGCGCGCAGCCAGGGCCACATACGGGGTCACCGCGTCATCGGCATAGAAATTGACGAAACCGTCCTGCATCGCGTCGATCTGCGCCTGTTCGTCCTGCGCCAGCAGCGGCCCCAGGTCGGCCTGCACGCGCGCGAATTCCTCGGCGGCGGCGTCCACCGCGGCGATCAGCTGCGGGTGGTTGGCGGACAGGGCGGTCAGGGTGGCGTCGTCCAGGCCGGAGGTGAGGCGGGTGCCGGGCTGGTTGCGCAGGGGGGCGAGGCGTTCGATGAAGCTCATTGCAGATCTCCTGAAACAATGGGTCGCACGGGTCTTCAAAAGCAAAACGCGCGTCATCACGCGCGCTTGGGGCAGGCTCGTGCAGCGGACTTCCGAGTCGATGCTAGCACTTGTTTTTTTGCGCGATAACCCCGCAGAAACCTGCTGCATAGCAGCATTTTGCGCGACGTTCGCCGCGAAGCACGCCGGCTCGCAGACGCTGGACGTACAATGCGCGCCATTGTCGACCTGTTGCCGCCTACTGCCTTGAAGAAGTCCGATTTCAACTACGACCTGCCGGCTGAACTGATCGCGCAGGCGCCCCTGGCCGAACGTTCCGCAAGCCGCCTGCTGCTGGTGCCTCCGGCGCCCGATGCCTTCACCGACCTGCAGGTGCGCGACCTGCCGTCGCTGCTGCAGCCCGGCGACCTGCTGGTGTTCAACGACACCCGGGTGATCCCGGCGCGCCTGTTCGGGCAGAAGGCCAGTGGCGGCCGCGTGGAGATTCTGATCGAGCGCCTGCTGGGTGGCCAGCAGGCCCGCGCGCAGGTGGGCGCCAGCAAGTCGCCCAAGGCCGGCAGCCGCATCGCGCTGGATGCCGGTGGCGAAGCCGAGGTGCTGGGCCGCGATGGCGAGTTCTACGTGCTGCAGTTCCATGTGCCGGAATCGCTGGAACAGTGGCTGCTGCATGCCGGCCGCCTGCCGCTGCCGCCCTATATCCAGCGTGAGCCGGGCCTGGACGACCGTGAGCGCTACCAGACCGTGTTCGCGCGCGAAGTGGGCGCGGTGGCCGCGCCGACCGCCGGCCTGCATTTCGACGAACCGCTGCTGGCCGCATTGAAGGACAAGGGCGTGGACTTCGGCCACGTCACCCTGCACGTGGGTGCGGGCACCTTCCAGCCGGTGCGTGCCGATGACCTGAAGGACCACGTGATGCACCGCGAGTGGCTGAACGTCGGTGCCGAACTGGTGCAGCAGGTGCGGCGCACGCGCGCCGCCGGCGGCCGGGTGATCGGCGTCGGCACCACTGTGGTGCGCGCGCTGGAAAGCGCGATGCGCAATGGTGAGCTGCTGCCGTTCGCGGGTGAAACGCAGATCTTCATCACCCCGGGCTACCGCATCCGCAGCGTGGACGCGATGGTGACCAACTTCCACCTGCCGGAAAGCACGCTGCTGATGATGATTTCCGCGTTTGCCGGCAAGGAGCGCGTGTTCGAGGCTTACCAGCACGCGATCGAACAGCGCTACCGGTTCTTCAGCTACGGCGACGCGATGCTGCTGTTCCCGCAGGCGGGGTAGGGCGCTGACCTCTGCCTGCTTGTGGTGGGTGCGCACCGTTGGTGCGCACTTGCAGATGACTGAAGGCCAGGGAAGCCACACATGGCGTGGCTCTACTGTCTTCGGCGCTGTAGTAAATCCACGCCATGCGTGGATCATTCCTTCCGCAAGTGGGTTCCGCCGGGCTGCTCAGCCCACATCCACCTTGCATTCGCTGAGCGGAACGGACTGGCCGTCGGAGATGATCAGGTGGTCATCTTCAATGCGGGCCAGGCTAAGGCCGAGGTTGCGTGCCCCGGCTTCCACAGCCTTCCGCCATCCATCCAGATCGCCGTGGAAGGAAAGGGCGAGGAAGCGCTGGCCGTTGGGTAGGGTTATCCGGCAGCTGTCCGATACGATGCCACCGCTGCTCGCGGTGAACTCGCCAGCAGAGGCCAGCAATTTGCGGAACTGACTTGAAGCGCTGCTGGTATGGAAATCCTCGTAATAGATGAACTCCACTCCGGCCACAGGATTTATACCCGGGGCGATTCGATCGGCTCGTTGCTCGATTTTTCCCCCAAGAATTGCTTCTAGTACCTCGCGGTCACTTCTATTCATCTTGGGCCTGATTTCCTGGCGAAGTACGTAGTCCGCCCATCTTGGAGGGGCGACCAGTCAGGGCCAAGGCCAGATGCGACAGTCCAGCAGCCGCGTCGCTCAGGTCATTGGTTCCGTTCAGGCCTGAATGGGCGGTCGCCCCGGTTTTGGGAGACAATGGGCGACTATTTGCCTGAACGACCGCTCCATGTCCCGACTGCAGTTCCAGCTCAAGACCCGCGACGGCCGTGCCCGCCGTGGCCGCCTGACCTTCCCGCGTGGCACGGTGGAAACGCCGGCCTTCATGCCGGTGGGGACCTATGGCTCGGTCAAGGGCATCCTGCCGGACCAGGTGCGTGCGCTGGGCGCCGAGATCATCCTCGGCAACACGTTCCACCTGTACCTGCGCCCGGGCCTGGACATCATCGCCGACCACGGCGGCCTGCACGGCTTCTGCCGCTGGGATGGCCCGATCCTGACCGACTCCGGCGGCTTCCAGGTGTTCTCGCTGGCCCACCGCCGCAAGATCACCGAGCAGGGCGTGACCTTCGCCTCGCCCACCGACGGTGCCCGCGTGTTCCTGGGCCCGGAAGAGAGCATGAAGATCCAGAAGGTGCTCGATTCGGACGTGGTGATGATCTTCGACGAGTGCACCCCGTACCCGGCTACCGAGGATGTGGCGCGCCGCTCGATGGAGCTGAGCCTGCGCTGGGCCCAGCGCAGCCGCAACGCGCATGACGAGCTCGGCAACGACGCGGCCCTGTTCGGCATCGTCCAGGGCGGCGTGCACACCGACCTGCGCAGCCGCTCGGCCGAGGCCCTGCAGGCGATCGGCTTCGACGGTTACGCCATCGGTGGCCTGGCCGTGGGCGAGCCGGAGCACGAGCGCAACGCCATGCTCGACCACCTGGACCCGGAACTGCCGGGCGACCGTCCGCGCTACCTGATGGGTGTGGGCCGGCCGGAGGACCTGGTCGAGGGTGTCGCACGTGGCGTGGACATGTTCGACTGCGTGATGCCGACCCGCAACGCGCGCAACGGTCACTATTTCACCTCGTTCGGCACCGTCCGCATCCGCAATTCCCAGTACGCACGGGACATGGATCCGATCGAGCCCGGCTGCGGCTGCGTGGCCTGCACCGGCGGTTACACGCGTTCGTACCTGCGCCACCTGGACCGCTGCAACGAGATGCTGGCGCCGATGCTGGGCACCCTGCACAACCTGTTCTATTACGAAAAGCTCATGGCCGACATCCGTGCGGCCATCGAGGCGGGAACCTTCCTGGCCTTCCGTGAGTCTTTCTACGCGGCACGCGGGGCGGTCGCGCCGCCCCTGTAACCCGAACACCCCCTGCCAAACGGCCCAAGGACGAACGCCCGGGGCCGTGGCATACTTCAAGGCTGACCCAGATCCGCGGTCGACACCCCGTGCCCGTGAAAGGGCCGGAGCGCCGCCCAACCAAAGGACCAACGATGAACCTGCTTGCCTTCCTGATTCCCGCCGCCCACGCCCAGGCCGCCGGCGGCCAACCGCAGGGCATGGGCCTGACCACGCTGCTGTTCCCGGTCATCCTGATCGCCATCATGTACTTCCTGATGATCCGCCCGCAGATGAAGCGGCAGAAGGAACACAAGTCCATGCTGGAGAAGATCAAGCGTGGTGACGAAGTGCTGACCAATGGCGGCATCGCCGGCAAGGTCACCGACATCGGCGACAACTTCATCACCATCGAAGTGGCCGAGAACGTGCGCATCCGCGTGCAGAAGGGCGCTGTTGGCAGCGTGCTGCCGACCGGCACCCTGGATTCGGCCAAGTAAGCCACTCCCTTTCCGATGCACAACCGCGGCGCCGGGGATGGCGCCGCGCGGGACCCAAGCAATGCTCGAATTTCCACGCTGGAAGTACGTCGTCATCCTGATCGTACTGGCGCTCAGCGCGCTGTACGCGCTGCCCAACATCTACCAGAAGGACCCGGCCCTCCAGATCACCGCCAACCGTGGCGGCCAGATCGACGATGCGCTGCGTGACCGTGTGCTGGCCGACCTGAAGACGGCCGGTGTCACCACCATCGGTGTCGAGAAGGAAGGGGAAAGCCTGATTGTCCGCCTGCCGGACCTGAAGGCGCAGTCCGCTGCCAGCGACGCCCTGCGTGACACGGTCGGTGAAAAGTACACCGTGGCCCTGAACCTGGCCTCGACCGTGCCGGACTGGCTGGCCAACCTCGGCGGTCGCCCGATGGTGCTGGGCCTGGACCTTCAGGGTGGCGTGCACTTCGTGCTGCAGGTCGACCAGAAGGCCGCCCTGGACAAGCGCCTGGACGCCTACACAGAAGACGTGCGCAGCACGCTGCGTGACGCCCGCATCCCGTACCAGTCGGTGGAACGCCGCGCTGACAACAGCATCGTGGCGAACCTGAGCCCGTCCGCCGGTGACGACGCCGCGCAGCGTGCCCGCACTGCCCTGGTGAAGGCGCAGCCGACCCTCGGCTACGACGTCAGTGGCAATCGCATCACGGTGACCGTGCCGGAAACCGAGATCACCCAGATCGCCAACGGCGCCATCGAGCAGAACATCAACACCCTGCGCAACCGCGTGAACCAGCTCGGCGTGGCCGAGCCGATCATCCAGCGCCAGGGTGCCGACCGCGTGGTGGTGCAGCTGCCGGGCGTGCAGGACACCGCCGAAGCCAAGCGCATGATCGGCGCCACCGCTACCCTGGAATACCGGGCCGTGGTGGACGGTAATCCGACAAGTGTCGCTGACAAAATTGCGAGTGGCCGTATTCCGCCGGAGGCGAAGATCTATCAGCGTCGTGATGGCGGTGGTCCGGTCCTGCTGAACAAGCGCGTGATCGTCACCGGTGACCAGATGGTCGGCGCGCAGGCGGTGACCGATTCGAACAGCGGCTCTCCGGCGGTCAGCGTGACGCTGAACAATGTCGGCGGCCAGCGCATGTTCGACTTCACCAGCGCCAACGTGAACAAGCCGATGGCGGTGGTCTATACCGAGCGCGTGCCGACCGTGACCGTCGTCGACGGCCAGGAAGTGCGTGGCTTCAAGGTCAACGAGGAAGTGATCTCGGTGGCCAACATCAACGGCGTGTTCGGCAAGAACTTCCAGACCACCGGCCTGCAGAAGAAGGAAGCCGAGGACCTGGCCAAGCTGCTGAAGTCCGGCTCGCTGGCCGCGCCGATGGACTTCGTCGAAGAGCGCGTGGTGGGCCCGAGCCTGGGTGCCGAGAACGTCAAGAACGGTATGCGCGCGGTGGTGTTCGCATTCCTGTTCACCCTGGTGTTCTTCAGCGTCTACTACCGCATGTTCGGCGTGATCACCTCGATCGCGATGCTGTTCAACCTGCTGATCGTGGTGGCGGTGATGTCGCTGTTCGGCGCGACCATGACCCTGCCGGGCTTCGCCGGCCTGGCGTTGTCGGTCGGCCTGTCGGTGGACGCCAACGTGCTGATCAACGAGCGTATCCGTGAAGAGCTGCGTGCCGGCGTGCCGGGCAAGACCGCGATCGTGACCGGTTACGAGCGTGCTTCCGGCACCATCCTCGACGCCAACCTGACCGGCCTGATCGTCGGTGTGGCGCTGTTCGCATTCGGTACCGGTCCGCTGAAGGGCTTCGCGCTGACCATGATCATCGGTATTTTCGCCTCCATGTTCACCGCGATCACCGTGTCGCGTGCGCTGGCGACGCTGATCTACGGCCGCCGCAAGAAGCTCCAGAACGTGGCCATCTGACGGGACGACACGCACATGAAACTGTTTCCGCTGCACATCCTCCCGAACGACACCAAGATCGACTTCATGCGCTGGCGCCATGTCGCGATGGTCGTCACGGTCATCGTGTTCCTGGCCTCGGTTGCCATCATCGGCTTCAAGGGCTTCAACTACGCTCTGGACTTCACCGGCGGCACCCTGATCGAAGCCCGCTTCGACAAGGCCGTGGACGTCGAGCAGGTCCGTACCAAGCTCGAGGAAAGTGGCTTCGACGGTGCCCAGGTGCAGAGCGTCGGTGGCAACACCGATCTGCTGATCCGCCTGGCCCCGCACGGTGAGCACGCTGCCGGTACCGGCGACGCCGCGCACGAGGACAAGGCCACCGCCGCCGCCGTGGTGAAGGCACTGTCCACCGCCGACAACCAGGCCACCGTGCTCCGCAACGAGTTCGTGGGCCCGCAGATCGGCAAGGACCTGGCGATGAACGGCCTGTATGCCACCATCTTCATGCTGGCCGGCTTCCTGATCTACATCGCGGTGCGCTTCGAATGGAAGTTCGCGGTCACCGCCAGCATCGTGGCGATGTTCGATCTGATCGTGACGGTCGCTTACGTGTCCCTGCTGGGCCGTGAGTTCGACCTGACCGTGCTGGCCGGCCTGCTGTCGGTGATGGGCTTTGCGATCAACGATCTGATCGTGGTCTTCGACCGCGTCCGTGAGAACTTCCGCAGCCTGCGCGTGGACTCGATGGAAGTGCTGAACCGTTCGATCAACCAGACGCTGTCGCGTACGGTGATCACCGCGGTGATGTTCTTCCTGTCGGCGCTTGCCCTGTACATGTACGGCGGCAGCTCGATGGAAGGCCTGGCCGAGACGCACATGATCGGTGCGGTGATCGTGGTGCTGTCCTCGATCCTGGTGGCGGTGCCGATGCTGACGATCGGTTTCCTGCGCGTCAGCAAGCAGGACCTGCTGCCGAAGGCGAAGGACATCGAGGCCCTGGCCCGTCGCCCGTAAGCACCCGCTGCACGCAACACACAGAGAACCCCGCGCAAGCGGGGTTTTTTGTGTGCAGGGCTTGCAGCCCTGCACCTGCTCAATGCAACGGCAACGGCAACGTCAAAAGCCGGAGCTGGCTTTCTGCTGGTTGGGCGGGGCCATGTGGGTTGGCAGGACATGCCGTAAACCCATCCATGGGGGCTCGATGGCGCCATCCATGGCGCCAACGGTCCTGCACAACCACACCGCCCCACCTCTGACAGATTCCGGTGGCTGTTGGTAGTTGTCGACCTTGGTCGACACGGTAGATCCACGCATGCGTGGATGAATCTCCATCGGAATCGAATATTTCGATATCGGAACGATTTGAGCCGAGCATGGCTCGGCTCTACAGAAGAGCGAACAGATTGCGAGAATCTGTCGAAGGCGGGGTGGGTCCGGTTGCGGGGGCGTGAGCCGCATGGATGCG
>NZ_JAWJTG010000022.1:0-73319 GCF_032911605.1 Stenotrophomonas mexicanensis | reverse complement strand
CCCCGGTCTTGCCGTGTGCGCAGGACAGCGCACACGAGCAAGCCGCGGCCAAGCCCCCATGGACGTACTTGCAGCGCCCCCCGCAACCGGACCCACCCCGCCTCCCCTCAGGAAGTCAGCTTCTGCTGTTGCTCTGGCTTAGGCTTCTGCAGGTGCAGGGCGCAGCCCTGCAAACCCTCACCCAACCGGCTGCAACGGCACCTTCGCCAGCACCCGCGCCCACGGGAACAACGGCCCCGGATCACGCTTGCGCGCCACCATCAGCGCAGGGTCATCGCTGGCCGGCACCTGCTCCAGGTCCAGCTGGTCATGCCCGGCAATCCGCCGCAGCGACGGATAGTGCGCCACCAGCGCCTGCAGCAGGCCTTCCAGCGCCTGCAGCTGTGCCTCGGTGTAGGGCTCGTCCATCGCCTGCTGGCGGCTGTCGAACCAGTGCGGGTAGCGCCCGGTGTTGATCAGCTCGATGCCCAGCGTATGCGCGTTCATGCCGCGCACGTGATGCGCCACGCGTTCCGGCGCCACGTACTGCACCACGCTGCCATCGCGGTCGATGTAGAAGTGGCCGCTGTTGCCGGCGCCGCTGTCATACAGCACGCGCTCGCCGTACTCACGGGCCATCGCCAGATCGGGCAGCTCGGTGCAGTGGATCACCACCATCTCCAGCGTGGTCGGGTCGCGCAGTGGCAGACGGTCTTCGTAGGGCAGGGGCTGCAGCTGCAGGCCGGGCAGGAGCGGGTTGGGCATCCGGCGATGCTAGCATTGCGGCATGAACCTTCCTTCCCTTTCCTCGTCGGTCCGCTCCCATGGAGCGCGCGCATGAGCCGCGGCCACTGCATCCTGTCCCACGGTTTCGAGAGCGGCCCGGAGGCGACCAAGGTCACCGCGCTGGCCGACGTGGCGCAGCGCCTGGGCTGGACCCATGAGCGTCCGGACTACACCGACCTCGATGCGATGAGCGAGGTCAGCCGGGTGGGAGACGTGCGCACCCGCCTGCAGCGCCTGGTCGAACGCACCGCCATCGCTGCCCAGCAGGGTCCGGTGGTGCTGGCCGGCTCCAGCCTGGGTGCCTACATCTCTGCCATCGCCTCGCTGCAGGTGCCGGTGGCCGGCCTGTTCCTGATGGTGCCGCCGACCACCATGGGCCCGATGCCGGCGCTGGACGCCGCCGCCGTGCCGACCACCGTGGTCCAGGCCTGGCATGACGACGTGGTTCCGGCCGCCGGGGTGATTGCCTGGGCGCAGGCGCGTTCGGCGCAGCTGCTGCTGGTCGACGACGGCCACCGCCTGGAGCACCACGTGGAGGCCTCCGCGCAGGCCTTCGAGCGCCTGCTGCGGCAACTGTGAAGCCCGGGCGCACGGCGCGCCCGCCCGCATTGACTACAATGGCAGCCCCGCCGCCCCCGACGCGGGCCTGCCGGCCGTGCCTACGGCCCTCCTTTCCGACTGGCCCGGCCCCTGTGCCGCGCCCGACCACCTGCGAACCGATCCTGTGAAATTCTTCGTCTCCTGCGCCAAGGGCCTGGAATACCTGCTTGCCGATGAACTGTCGGCCCTGGGCCTTGGCAAGGCCACTGCCACCATTGCCGGCGTCAACGCCGAGGGCGAACTGGAGCAGGCGCTGCGGATCGTGATGTGGTCGCGCCTGGCCAGCCGCGTGCTGTGGCCGATCGACGAGTTCGACTGCCCGGACGAGCAGGCCCTGTATGACGGCGTGCGTGCGCTGCCGTGGCACGAGCACATCAAGCCGGAGATGACCCTGGCGGTGGACGCGCACGTGTCCGGCGACAAGATCACCCATGCCCGCTTTGCCGCGCAGCGGATCAAGGACGCCATCGTCGACCGCATGCGTGATGAAGGCCTGGAGCGCCCGTCGGTCAACACCGACCTGCCGGATGTGCGGGTCAACCTGTCACTGCGCAAAGGCCGTGCCTCGCTGTCGATCGACCTCGGCGGCGGCCCGTTGCATCGCCGTGGCTGGCGCGGCGCCGCTCACGAGGCACCGCTGAAGGAAAATCTGGCCGCCGCGCTGCTGCTGCGCGCGCAGTGGCCGCGGCTGCACGCCGCCGGTGGCGGCCTTCTGGACCCGATGTGCGGCAGCGGCACGCTGCTGATCGAAGGCGCGCTGATGGCCGCCGACGTCGCGCCCGGCCTGATGCGCCACGGCAGCCTGCCGCCGAGCCGCTGGCTGGGCTTCGACAAGGCGGCCTGGAAGAGCATCCAGAGCGAGGCGCGTGACCGCGAAGCGGCTGGCCTGGCTGCGCTGAAGCCGGTCATCCACGGCAGCGACATCGACCCGACCGCGATCCAGGCGGCACGCGAGAATGCCGAGGTGGCCGGTGTCGCCCACGCGATCCGCTTCACCCGCGCCGATGTGGCCGACCTGGCCGCACCGGAGCAGGAGATCGGTGCGGTGGTCTGCAACCCGCCGTATGACGAACGCCTGGCCGCCGACCCGGCGCTGTACCGCGCACTGGGCAATGCCCTGCAGAGGGCGGTGCCGCAGTGGCGCGCCAGCCTGCTGTGCGGCAACGACGAACTGGCCTTTGCCACCGGCCTGCGTGCGGGCAAGAAGTACCAGATGTTCAACGGTGCGCTGGAATGCGCGCTGATCGTCTGCGACCCGATCGCCGTGCCGGGCCGCGACCCGGCGCAGCCGCGCGAACTCAGCGAAGGTGCGCAGATGGTGGCCAACCGCCTGCGCAAGAACCTGAAGAAGTTCAAGAGCTGGCGTGCCCGCGAGGATATCACCTGCTTCCGCGCCTACGATGCCGATCTGCCGGAGTACGCGGCGGCCATCGATGTCTACGAGGAAGACGGTGGCAAGCGCCGTACCTTCCTGCATGTGCAGGAGTACGCGGCACCGGCGGCGATTCCGGAGAACGACGTGCGCCGTCGCCGCAACGAACTGCTGGCCGCTGCACGGGAAGTATTCGGCGTGCCGCCGGAGCAGGTCTCGATGAAGTCGCGCGAGCGCGGCAAGGGCGGCAGCAAGTACGGCCGCTTCGAGCAGCGTGACGAATTCATCGTGGTGCGCGAGAACAACGCGCTGCTGCAGGTGAACCTGTTCGACTACCTGGACACCGGCCTGTTCCTCGACCACCGCCCGCTGCGCCGGATGATGGCCGAGCAGGCGCGTGGCAAGCGTTTCCTCAACCTGTTCTGCTACACCGGCGTGGCCAGCGTGCAGGCCGCCGTGGCCGGTGCGGCCAGCACCACCAGCGTCGACTTGTCGGCGACCTACCTGCAGTGGTGCTACGACAACCTGGCGCTGAACGGGCAGGGCGGCAACCAGCACCTGCTGGTGCAGGCCGATGCCATGGCCTGGCTGGAAGGCGACCGTGGCCAGTACGACGTGATTTTCTGCGATCCGCCGACCTTCTCCAACTCCGCACGCGCCGATGACTTCGACGTGCAGCGCGAGCAGTTGAAGCTGCTGCGCGCGGCGGTGGCGCGGCTGGCACCGGGTGGCGTGCTGTACTTCTCCAACAACTTCCGCCGCTTCAAGCTGGAAGAGAACGCCATCGCCGAATTTGCCCAGTGCCGCGAGATCACCGCACGCACCATCGGCCCGGATTTCGAGCGCAACGCGCGCATCCACCGCGCGTGGGAACTGAAGCGGTTGGGGTAAGTCCGGTAATGCCGGCCGCTGGCCGGCAACGGTGTCAGATCCGCAGAGGGTTCATGGGATGCCGGCCAGCGGCCGGCACTCCCCATATTTGGCCGGTACATCCACGCCATGCGTGGAGGGCTGTTCAGTAGATCCACGCCATGCGTGGATGGCGGTTACAGCAAGGCCACCAGCAGCCCGGCCACGGGCAGCGCGATCGCCAGCGGCGCGATCCATTTCGGCCGGTACGGGTACAACCCGAACGACAGCACCACGCCGCCCACGGTCATCACGCCCAGCCACAGCACCGGGCCCATCGCCCAGCCGTGGTCGACCACGCACAGTGCAAACGCTACCGTCAGCAGCACCCAACCCAGCACCTGCCACTGCGTGCGCCGTGCCGGGGTGGCTGCAGCCTTGCCGTGCAGGTCGTGCTGGTGCTTCTCCATCGCCAGCGACAGCGCGGTGAACGCAGAGAACGACAGGGTCAACGCCAGCAGCATCATGCGCTGGCCTCCGCTTCGGCAGTTTCTGCAGCGTCCACCGGGGCCTTGGGTGCCGCCGCCGCCGCTGCACGCTTCTTCTTCTCGGCCGCGCTCAGCGGTGGTGTCCAGCGCTGCATGCGCCAGCCGCACAGCGCCAGCATCGCGCCGAACGCGATCATCGACAGATCAAAGCCAGCCAGCACCCAGTCGCCGTTGCGCAGGGTGATGCCCAGGTGCGCATGCGTGGTCAGCGCATTGACCACCGGCACCAGCGCGAACGCGGCTGCGCCCAGGTACAGCTGCCAGGCCCACATCATCCGCTTCGGCCAGATGAAGGCGGCCAGCAGTGCCGCACCCCAGGCGTAGAAGAACACGTTGGCCTCGGCGCTGGAGCGCTCGGCGATGTCCAGCGGCAGCAGGCGGTTGCCCCAGAAGTACGCTGCAAAGGCGATCGGCAGGCCGGCCACGGTACCGATGTTCAACGCATCGACCAGGCGCAGGCCGAAGCCTGTGCGGCCACTCTTGGCGTGCTTGGGCCGTTCCTTCACCGCCCACAGCACCACGCCGCTGGCCACCATCAGGCAGCCGACCAGTCCGGACAGGAAGAACAGTGCACGCAGGCCCCAGTCGGCGAAGCGCGCCAGGTGCAGGCCGTACAGCACGCCGCGGGTGGCGGTGGCGCCACCGGAAGGCGGTGTTTCTTCCAGCAGCGTGCCGTTGACCATGTCGTAGCGCACGGCCGGGGTGTCGGTGGACAGGCGCTTGCCGTCACGCTGGCGGATGTCGATCACTGCATTGGCCGCGCCCGGGTTGGACACGGTGAAGCCGGCCACTTCCACGCCGTGCCAGTGTGCACGCGCGCTGTCCAGCAGCTGCGCGATCGGCAGCGGGGTGGCGCGGCCTTCGGCAGGTGCAGTCACCTCCGGCATGCCACCGAAGGCCTCGCTGTAGAAGGCATCCTCGTCCTGCGGGTAGGCCACCTTCACGCCCCACGGCAGGTACATGATCATCAGGGTGACGATGCCGGTGTAGGTGATCATCGCGTGGTAGGGCAGGGCCATCACCGCGCTGACGTTGTGGAAATCGAGCCAGGAACGCAGGCCCTTGTCCTTGCGGAAGGTGAAGAAGTCCTTGAAGATTTTCTTGTGGGTGATGACGCCGGTGATGATTGCCACCAGCATGAACATCGCGCAGAAGCCGACCAGATAGCGCGCCCACAGCACCGGGATGTAGTGCAGGTCGAAATGCAGGCGGTAGAAGAAATCACCGCCTCGGGTCTCGCGGGCCTTCAGCGCCTGCCCGGTGTTCGGGTCCAGTGTTGCGTCGCCAAAGCCCCCTCGACGGCCACGGCTGGGATCGGCCAGCTCCGGCGGCAGTCGCCAGAACATCTGCATGGCCGGGTTGCGCGGCTGCGGCAGGGTGACGAACCAGTTCTCGGCCTGCGCAGCGTTGGCCTGCAGGTAGTCCACGGCACGCTGCGCGGCGACATCGATGCTGACGTTGCTGGAGGGCAGTTCCGGGCGCATCCAGCGGCTGATTTCCTCGCGGTAGTAGCTGGCCGTGCCTGCCATGAAAATCAGCAGCAGCAGCCAGCCGACCAGCAGGCCGGTCCAGGTGTGCAGCCAGGCCATCGACTGGCGGAATCCGTTCTTCATGCCCAAGCCCCCAGCATGCGCGCGATGACTGCCATCAGCAGGGTGGGGGCGAGGATGCCGACCCACGCACGCAGCGCACTGCGGGTGGCGAACGCCCACAGCGCCGCGCAGGCGGCCACCAGAATGGCCAGCAGCATGCCGGTCAGCACGGTCTGGCCACGTGCGCCGGGCAGCGCCACCGCGCAGAATACGCTGGTCACGGAAGCCAGCGTGTAGCCGCCGAAGATCGCCGCCAGCGAGCGTGACAGCACGCCCCAGCGCGGGTTGGAGAAGAAGGTGCGGGGGCTGGCGGTTGCGGGCGAGCGGTCCACGGCGTTCCTGCAGGTTTCAGTGAAAAGGAACCGGCGCACCGCAGCGCGCCGGGGTTGGCCATCCGTGGCCGGGCACCGGTCGCAGAACCGGTGCCATCCATCGAGGGTCAGAGCTTCCAGCGCAGTGTCATCGTCACATTGCGCGGTTCGCCCCAGAACACGCCGTCATAGAAACCGACGCGGTTGTAATACTTCTTGTCCAGCAGGTTGTTCACGTTCACCTGCGCGGTGAAGTTCTCGTTGAAGCGATAGCCCGCCGACAGGTTGAGCAGGTAGATGTCGCCCTGTTCGATTGCCACGCGGTCGCGCTTGCCGCTGGTCAGGAAATCCGCACGCGGCTTGTTGCTCAGGCTCCAGATACCGCTCTGCCAGGTGGCGCCACCGCCCAGCCAGAAGCGGCCTTCAGCACCGCCCGGTCGCCAGCTGGCGTTGAGGCGGAACAGATCGACCGGGACGACGGTGTTCTGGCGCACGCCCTGCGCATTGCGGCTGACGGTGTGGGTGAAGCCGGCCGCGAGGTTCCAGTTCTCACCAAGGCTGCCTTGTGCTTCGATCTCCCAGCCCTTGACCTTGTTGCCCTTGCCGGTGGAGCGGTAGGCACTGACCCCACCCGGCAGCGAGTTTTCCGGCACCGAGTCGTCGAGCTCGGCAACGTTGTCCTTCTGGCCCTTGAACACGGCCGCGGAAGCATTCAGCAGACCGTCGAAGAACTCGGCCTTGACGCCGGCCTCCCACATGTCACCGACCACCGGTTCGAGGTAGTTGTTGTCCCGGTCACGGTAGTTCTGCGGTTGGAAGATGTCGGTGTAGCTGACGTAGCCGCTGAAGTAGCGGTTGAAGTCGTAGATGAAGCCGGCATACGGAGTGAGCGAGTCGTCCGGCTTGTAGCCGCCGCGACGCGTATCGGTCAGGCGACCGGCGGCGTCATGGGTGTAGTTCCAGGTGCGCGTTTCCCAGCTGCCGTAGCGCGCGCCGAGCACCGCGGTCAACGGATCGGCCAGCTGCAGGCGCGTCGCCAGATAGGCCGCGCGCTGGCGCAGTTCGTCTTCAGAAGCCAGATAGCCCAGGCGGGTGACCTGCAGCGGCGCGACGTCGCCGTTCCAGCGATGCCAATCCGGTACACGGGTGTAGCTGTCCGGGTAGGCAGCAGTGTCGGTGGCAGGCACGTCACCCTTGCGCACCGATTGGCCGAAACCGAGCACCAGCTCGTGTTCCCGGCCGAACAGCCGGAACGGACCGCCAACGTTGAAGTCGAACACCTGCATATCGCCGTTCTCGCCGAAGCTGCCGACGAAGGCGCTGATGCCGCTGCCATCGGCATTCGGGTAGCCGGAGGCCCCGTACCACACCGCACCGTCGGTTTCGCGCTTGGAGCGGGTATAGGCGGCCTTCGCGGTCCAGCCGTTGCCCAACTGCTGCTCAAGGCGTGCGAATGCGCTCTTTTCGATGATCGGCCAACTGCTCCAGCGGGCGGACAGGTTGGTCGAGCGCGGCAGGTTGGCGGGCTGGCCATCGGACCCCCAGTACGGCACCACGCCCCAGGTCACGCCCGTGGTGCGCGGCGACTGGTATTCGTAGCCGGCCTCGAGCAGGGTCGTGTCGGTGATGTCGGCCTGGACGATGCCGTAGAACACGTCCTTGTCCAGTTTGTAGACATCGCGGAACGAGTCACTCTGTTGTTTGGCCGCCACCACGCGCGCGCGGATGCGGCCGTCGAGCGCAACCGGGCCACCGAGGTCGGCCTCCAGGCGCTGGTTGCCCCAACGCCCGAGGGTCAGGTTGGCGCTCATCTGGAAGCTGTCGGTAGGACGCTTGCGCACGAAGTTGATGGTGCCAGAGGGATCGCCGGCACCGGTGGTCAGGCCGGTTGCGCCGCGCACCACTTCGATGCGGTCATAGATCACGCTGTCGGTGTTGGTCTTGATGTACCCACCGAAGGTGTTGAGCATCCCATCGACCTGGAAATTGGTGATGTTGTAGCCGCGCGAGACGTAGTTGATGCGCTCACTGTCGGTAACCGATACCGCCACGCCGGTGACCTGGCCCATCACATCGGACAGCGAGAACAGGCCCATGTCGTCCAGGCGCTGGCGGGTGACCACGGTCATCGACTGCGGCGTCTGGCGCAGCGACAGGCCGAGCTTGGTGGCCGTGCTGGCACGCTTGACCGTATAGCTGTCGACGATATCGCCGTCAGCGGTGACCTGGACCGTATCCAGCGTGCGCGCGGAAGGATCGGCAGTGCCGTCGGCGTGGGCCAGCGGGGCGATCATCAGTGCGGTCACGGCCAGGGCCAGCAGAGTGGGACGAGGGTGGTTCAACGGCATTGCCATCGGTGCGATTCCATGCAGGACGAAACAGGCGATGGAATGCGCAGACACAGCGGCCATGCGCTTCGCGCACGTCGCCCAGCGAGTCCCATCGACGGTGCGCCACCCGCTTGGTGCGGGCGACCCGGTAGTCGGGGGATGTACACGGGCGAAGGGGCGGGTAGGTGCGTGCTTCCGTGCCCCGCTTGGCTAAGCGTACAACCGATCGGCAAATGATAGGCATTCGCATTTCGTTAATCAAGCGTGATGAATTCCGTCTCCACGCAGGGCGTGGATCGACTGCCGGATGGGGCCCTAGAACCTGAACACCACCGTCGCGGCGTGCAGCAGCAGGCCGATCAGGCCGCCCACCAGGGTGCCGTTGAAGCGGATGAACTGCAGGTCGCGGCCCACGCTCAGTTCCAGCTGTTCGACCAGATGCCGTTCGTCCCAGCTCTTCACGGTCTGCGCGATATGCGTGGTCACGCCTTCGCGCAGGCGGCCGGTGAGGCGCTGGGCGCCCTCCAGAAGATGCTGGTTCAGCGCGTCGCGCAGGGCCGGGTCGGCCTGCAGGCTGCTGCCCAGTGACGCGAGGCTGCGCTGCAGGTGGCCGACCAGCGCCGAATCCTCACGCTGCAGGTCGGCACGCAGGCTGGCATGGATGCGCGCCCACAGCCCCTGCACGTACTCCTGCAGGGCGGGGTGATCGATCATTTCCTGTTTGAGCTGTTCGATGCGCTCGGCCAGGGCCGGGTCCTCGCGCAGGCGCTGCACGTAGTTCTGCAGCCAGCTCTCGTAGTCCTGGCGCAGCGGATGCTGCGGCTCGGCCAGCACCTGCTGCAGTTCTTCCAGCACCGCCCGCGCGAGTCGCTCGGCCAGGCTGTCGCCGATCTCGTCGATCGGCTTGACCCAGTTCACCGTGCTCGACAGCGTCGGCCACTCGCGCTGGATGTAACGCACGATCAGCTGCGAGGCGCGCTCCTTCACTTCCGGCTGCTCCAGCCAGCGTCCCAAGCGCTGCAGGCCCTCGTCCAGCACGCGCTGGTGGCGCCCATCGGCGGTCAGCAGGGCCAGCAGCTCACCGGCGGTGGCGGCGGCATTCCACTGCCGCAGTTGCTGCACCACGAAGGCGTGCAGCTGCCGGCGCACCGCGGTTTCGTCGAAGAAGTCCAGTGCCTGCAAGGCCCAGCCGCGGGCCATGTCGGCCAGCATCCGTGAGCGCGCCGGATCGGCCAGCCAACTGCCGAGGCGGCTGGCCGGATCGAACACCTGCAGCTTGGCCAGCAGCACACCCGGCTCCAGGAACTGGTCGCGCACGAACAGGGCCAGGCTGTCGCCGATGCGTTCCTTGCTGCGTGGGATGATTGCCGTATGCGGGATCGGGAGGCCCATCGGCCGCCGGAACAGCGCGACGACCGCGAACCAGTCGGCCAGTGCGCCGACGGCCGCTGCTTCGCAGAAGGCCGAGACCCAGGCCCAGATGCCGCGCTCGCCCTGCCAGTGGCTGACCGCGAAACCGGCCAGCATCAACAGCAGCAGTCCCAGCGCGAGGGCTTTCAGGCGCCGCAGCTGTGCGCGGCGCGGATCGTTGGCAGACGTCATGCCGGAAGTCTAACCGGCACGGCATGAGCATCTGGTAGTGCCGGCCGCTGGCCGGCATCCGCAACGCACCCGGAACGTTCATGGGGTTGCCGGCCAGCGGCCGGCACTACCCGTTGGTTCAGAGCGCTTCGAGCTGCTTGCGCAACGCCGCCAGCTGCGCGCGCAGGGTGTCGTTCTCGCGGGTCAGCGCGACCACGCGGCGGCGCAGCGCCGGGGCATCCTCGCCCAGCTGCTCCAGTGCCGACAGCACCTCGGCGTCGCGGCTGGCGATCTGCTCTTCGTCCGCTTCCTCGAAGTCCATCTCGGCTGCTTCCGGCTTCGGTGCACGCGGCTTGCGCTTGGACTCGCGCACGCGCTTGGCGGCCTGCTTCAGCTCATCCTTGCCACCGGCGGCAGCGGCGCGCTGCTCGTCTTCCGGCAGGTCGGCCACGGCAGCAGCAGCGCTGATCGAGATCACGCCGGCCTTCACCGCTTCCACCACCTCGGCCGCGGCCTGGGCGTGGATGCGTTCGATCATGCCGACCTGGCTGGTGCTCAGCTTGGCCTCGCGGGCCAGCTCGGCGCGGCTGATCTTCGGTGCCGGTTCCCACGGCGGGCTGTCCTCACCCGCGTCCTCGATGGCTTCGGCGGTGCCGTCGCTCTCGCGTTGCAGCTGCGCCTGCTCGATCTGCTTGCGGGCGGCCAGGATGTCGCGCTTGCGCAGCGCCAGCACGCCGCGCTGGAAGTCGGACACGCTGCGGCGGCCCAGGTGCTGCTCGATCATCCACAGGTGCACGTCTTCCATGCTCTGGAAGCGGGTGTTCTGCACGGTATTGAAGGGCAGGCCATGCTTCTGGCAGATGCCGAAACGGTTGTGACCATCGACCAGCACATCACCCCACAGCACCAGCGCATCGCGGCAGCCTTCGGCCAGGATGCTGCGCTCCAGCGCGTCATGTTCGTCCGCGGTCAGCGGGTCGATGTAGGCCTTGAGTTCTTCTTTGACGACGATATCCATGGGCACGGCAGCGAGCAGGAGCGGAACCGCCCATTGTACCCGCTCGCCACCGCCGGCCCGGGCTCAGGCGGTGGCCCGGATCATCTCGCCCAGGGTGCCGGTGATCTGGTCGATCTGCGCCTTGTCCACGATCAGTGGTGGCGACAGCGCGATGATGTCGCCGGTACAGCGCACCAGCAGCCGGCCGTCCTGGAAGCAGCGCCGGAACACTTCGTAGCCGCGGCTGCCGGGGGAATCGCGGCGCGGTGCCAGCTCGACCGCGCCGACCAGCCCGAAGTTGCGGATGTCGATCACGTTGGGCAGGCCCTGCAGCGCATGCAGCCGTTCCTGCCAGTATTCGCCCAGCTCGATGGCACGCTCGAACAGACGCTCCTCGGCATAGACCTCCAGCGTGGCCAGCGCTGCGGCGCAGGCCAGCGGATGGCCGGAATGGGTATAGCCATGGAACAGCTCGATGGCCTGCGGCGGTGCCTGCATCAGGGTTGCATGCACGGCGTCGCTGGCCAGCACGCCACCCAGCGGTACCGCGCCGTTGCTGACCGCCTTGGCGAAGGTCAGCAGGTCCGGGGTGACCCCGAAGCGCTGCGCGGCGAAGGGCATGCCGACCCGGCCGAAACCGGTGATGACCTCGTCGAACACCAGCAGGATGCCGTGGTGGTCGCACAGCTCGCGCAGGCGCTGCAGGTAGCCCGGCGCGGGCAGGATCACCCCGGCCGAACCGGCAATGGGCTCGACGAACACCGCCGCGATGGTCGAGGCATCGTGCAGCGCGATCAGCCGTTCCAGGTCGTCGGCCAGCTCCGCGCCCTGGCGTGGCAGGCCCTTGCTGAACGCATTGCGCGGCAGGTCCAGGGTATGCCGCAGGTAGTCCACGCCGCCCAGCTGCAGGCCGAACGCCCTGCGGTTGTTGGGCAGCCCACCCAGCGCCATGCCGCCGAAACCGACCCCGTGGTAAGCCTTCTCGCGGCTGATGAAGCGGGTGCGCTGGCCCTCGCCACGCTGGCGGTGATAGGCCAGCGCGATCTTCATCGCGGTATCCACCGCCTCGGAACCGGAGCTGGTGAAGAACACATGGTTGAGCGGGGCAGGCGCCAGCGCGGCCAGCCGCTGCGCCAGCGCGAAGGCTGGCGGCGAGCCCATCTGGAAGGCCGGCGAATAGTCGAGGGTGCGTGCCTGCTCGACGATGGCCTCGACGATGCGCGGGCGGGCGTGGCCGGCGTTGCAGCACCACAGGCCGGCGGTGCCGTCGAGGATCTGGCGGCCGTCGACGTCCTCGTAGTGCATGCCTTCGGCGCGTACCAGCATGCGCGGCGCGGCCTTGTACTGGCGGTTGGCGGTGAACGGCATCCAGTACGCGTCCAGTGACTCGGGGCGCTGGGTGGCCAGGTCGTGCAGGTCGCTTTCGGGACGCTTCATGCCAGCTCCATCGGGTCCGATGCGATGAATGTAGCGCAGCCGCGTCACGGCGGAGTCGCGGCGGCCCCGGTATAACCAAGGCTCGTTGAATGTTGGAGCTTCCCATGGTCGATTTCCCTGACCGCAGCCATTGGCAGACGCTGGCCCTCCAGCTGTCGATGCCGGGCCAGGCCTTCATCGACGGCCGCTATGTCGATGCCGCCAGCGGCGCCCGCTTCGACTGCATCAGCCCGATCGACGGTCGCGTGCTGGGTGCGGTTGCCGACTGCGACGCGCAGGATGTCGAACTCGCGGTATTGGCCGCGCGGCGCAGCTTCGAGGCGGGCCACTGGTCGCAGGCGAGCCCGGCCCATCGCAAGCGCGTGCTGCTGGCGCTGGCAGCATTGGTGGAAGCGCACGCCGATGAACTGGCCCTGCTGGAAACCCTGGACATGGGCAAGCCGGTGCGTGACGCGCGCCGTATCGACCTGCCCGGTGTGGTGCGCTGCCTGAGCTGGACCGCCGAAGCGGTGGACAAACTGTATGGCGAGATCGCGCCGACTGGCCCGCACGAACTCGGACTGGTCACCCGCGAGGCCGCAGGCGTGGTGGCGGCCATCGTGCCGTGGAATTTCCCGTTGCTGATGGCCTGCTGGAAGATCGCGCCGGCGCTGGCGATGGGCAATTCGGTGGTGCTCAAGCCTTCCGAGCGGTCGCCGCTGAGTGCGCTGCGGCTGGCGTTGCTGGCCGCCGAGGCGGGCCTGCCGGAGGGCGTGCTGAACGTGCTGCCGGGCCATGGCGCGCGCGTCGGCGAACCGCTGGCCCTGCACATGGATGTGGATGTGTTGGCGTTCACCGGTTCCACTGCCACCGGCGCGAAGTTGCTGGAGTATTCCGGGCGATCCAACCTCAAGCGGGTCTGGCTGGAATGCGGCGGCAAGAGCCCGCACGTGGTGTTCGCCGACGCTCCCGATCTGGACGCGGCGGCCAAGGCCGTGGCGCAGGGCATCTTCTTCAACCAGGGCGAAGTCTGTACCGCCGGGTCGCGCTTGCTGGTGCAGCGCTCGATCCGTGAGGATTTCGTGCACCAGGTGGTTGCTTATGGCCAGCACATGCAGCCGCAGCATCCGCTGGACGCCGACGCGCCGATGGGCGCGCTGGTGGACGCCGCGCATCTGGACAAGGTGATGCGGGATATCGCACGCGCCGAAGCTGAAGGTGCCCGCCTGCTGCTGGGCGGGCATCGTGCCGAGGTGGAGGCGGGTGGCAGCTATGTGCAGCCCACGGTGTTCGACCAGGTGCGCCCGGAGCAGGCCTTGGCACGCGAGGAAGTGTTCGGGCCGGTGCTGGCGGTGCTCGGTTTCGACGACGAGGCCGAAGCCGTGCGCGTGGCCAACGACAGCCGCTACGGACTGGCCGCCGGTCTCTGGACACGCGATCTGGGCCGCGCGCATCGGGTTGCGCGCCAGCTGCGCGCCGGCAGCGTCTGGGTGAACGGCTGGGATGGCGGCGACATGACCGCACCGTTTGGTGGTTACAAGCAGTCCGGCAACGGCCGCGACAAATCGCTGCACGCCTTCGACAAGTACAGCGAGATCAAGGCCACCTGGATCCAGTTGTAACGACGCGGCTGCTTGACCGCTGTTCGCTCTTTGTAGAGTCGAGCCTTGCTCGACTACTTTTCGTTTTGCGGTAGAGCCGAGCCATGCTCGACTGCTTTTCGTTCTTCGGTAGAGCCGAGCCATGCTCGGCTGCATCTCGCGAAGAGCAGTCGAGCATGGCTCGACTCTACATAAAGCATATAGCTGTCGAGCTACCGGCAGCGGGTACTCACCTGCAGCACCGCTGCACGCAGCAGATCCCGGTCGGCTTCTTCGACGGCATTCTGGAAGTAATCCATGTCCTGCTTGCCCAGCTCGCACGGATCGACGATGTATCCCGGTGGCCACAAACCCAGCAGTTGCGCTACGCCATGCACGATCTGCTCCGGCGTCATCTGCCGGCGGATCCGGAAGTAATTGCGGCGCGGCGCGAATGCCGGGTGTATCTCGCGGCGACCAATAAGGCGCGGAGCGACACCCGCAGCGCTGATGCCGTCGCCACCGTCGATGCTGCCCGCCGGGAGGCCCAGGATCAGCGGCGCCGCAACGGCCGTTTCCTCTGCGGCTGGTAGGGTGGAATCTGTCTGGGCAGCCGGGGCAGGACGTGGCATCGCCGAAGCGGCCGGACGCGTCACCTGTGCGGAGCGCAGGGTAGGCTGTTGAGGCGCCAGCGTCGGCGGTTCCGGCGGCAGCCAGCGCAGCGAGATCCTTGCGTCGTCGTTACTGCGCAGCATGATCCTGCCGCTGCCCAGCAGCCACACTGCCATCAACCCATGCACCAGCAGCACCACCAGCCATGCCGCCATGCGCGGCAGCTTCGGCGAATCGGACCACGACAGCGCGACTGCAGTCATCGGCAAAGCATCCATGCAGGGACCGGTGGCGCAGCCTAGCGGGTGGCCCGAAAAATTCCGTTGGCATCGGTGTCGGCTGAAACCATCGCCCCGTGCGGCCACCGGCCCGTGGCAGAATCGGGCGATCCGCCGTTACCCGTGTTGCCGATGTCGACGATCACCGCTGCCGCGCCGTCCGTGAATTCCCCCAGTCGAGTCCTGCTGGCCAGCCTGATCGGCACCACCATCGAGTTCTTCGATTTCTACATCTACGCCACGGCCGCGGTGCTGGTGTTCCCGCACCTGTTCTTCCCGGACAGCAGCGAACAGGCGGCGCTGCTGCAGTCACTGGCAACGTTCGCGGTCGCGTTCATCGCGCGTCCGGTGGGCTCGGCAGTGTTCGGCCACTTCGGTGACCGTATCGGCCGCAAGGCCACGCTGGTGGCCGCGCTGCTGACCATGGGCCTGTCCACGGTGCTGATCGGTTTGCTGCCGACCCACGCGCAGATTGGCCTGTGGGCCCCCGCGCTGTTGGCGCTGTGCCGCTTCGGCCAGGGCCTGGGGTTGGGCGGCGAGTGGGGTGGGGCAGTGCTGCTGGCCACCGAGAACGCACCGCCGGGCAAGCGCGCCTGGTACGGCATGTTCCCGCAGCTGGGTGCGCCGCTCGGCTTCCTGCTGTCGGCCGGCATTTTCCTGGTGCTCGGCCGCTGCCTGAGCCAGGACGACTTCCTGCAGTGGGGCTGGCGTATCCCGTTTGTGGCCAGCGCACTGCTGGTCGGCCTCGGCCTGTGGGTGCGCCTGAACATCCACGAGACGCCCGATTTCAAGAAGGCGCTGGAGCGCAAGGCGCCGGTGCGGCTGCCGATGTGGACGGTGCTGCGTGACCATCCGGTACCGATGCTGCTGGGTACCCTGGGCGCGTTCGCCACCTTTGTGCTGTTCTACCTGATGACGGTGTTCAGTCTCGGCCATGGCACCGCGGTGCTGGGCTACAGCCGCGAGCAGTTCCTGCTGATGCAGATGGCCGGCATGCTGTTCTTCGCGCTGGGTATCCCGCTGTCGGCGCGCTATGGCGACCGTTGGGGCACGCGACGCACGATGATCGTCGCCAGCGTACTGATCGTCGGTTTCGGTGTGCTGTTCGCGCCGCTGTTCCAGCCGCACAGCCCGTGGCTGGTCACTGGCTTCCTGTGCCTGGGCCTGTTCCTGATGGGCCTGACCTACGGCCCCTGCGGCACCTTCCTGGCCGAGATCTACCCGGTGGAGGTGCGCTACACCGGCGCCTCGCTGTCATTCAATCTGGCCGGCATTCTCGGTGCGGCACCGGCGCCGTACCTGGCCACCTGGCTGGCCGAACGCTTCGGCCTGGTCGCGGTGGGTTACTACCTGTGCCTGACTGCGGTGGCGACCCTGTGCGCGCTGGTGGCACTGCACCGGCGCGCCCTGCGGCTCAACCAAAGAAGCGCTTGAGCGTACGCCCCAGCCAACCGCCCCCTTGGTGCTCGCGGGCGAACTGGTTCAGGTGCGCCTTGACCTGTTCGGCATAGGCCTGGTCATCACCGCGTATGTGATTGAACAGCCAGCGTGAGAGCATGGTGCGCAGTTCGTCGCTGATGTCCTCGCCGGCCTGGAAGCGCATGCGGTATTCCGATACCCGCTTGATGAAGACCTCATGCACGCGCTTGTGCGCGGCACAGAACGGGTAGCCCGCTTCTTCCATCAACTCTTCTTCGAACGCGAAGTGCGACATGGTGTAGTCCACCACCTCGTCGATCACTTCACCCACCGCCGCACGCTGCATGCTGGCCTGGGCCACGTGCAGGTGGTTGAGCATCTCGATGATGCGGCGGTGTTGTTGGTCGATCACATCGATGCCGATGTTCAGATCGTCCTGCCAGACCAGTAGTGCCATCCCCGGCTCCCCTTCATGCGTATGTCGGGGCCGACTGTAGAGCCGCCGCGCGGGTGCGGCGTTGATCTGGATCAAAGCGGGCCGGTCAGGGCAGGGCCGGCTCGCGCGGGCGCAGCGGGTTGGCCACCGTGGTGCAGCTGACCCGGTTGCGGCCACCGGCCTTGGCCAGGTACAGCTGGCGGTCGGCCTCGGAGATCAGCCGGTGCAGCGCATCACGCTGCGGGCGCAGGCAGCACAGGCCGATGCTGACCGTCATGCGAAGCGTCGCGGTGCCAATGTCCACTTCCAGTGCGGCGATGCGCTGTCGCAGTTCCTCGAAGTACTGCAGTGCCTCGTCCTGTTCCATGTCCGGCACCAGCAGGCAGAACTCCTCGCCACCGAAGCGTGCGATCAGGTCCTGGCTGCGTGCATGCGCGGCCACCGCACCGGCCACCGCACGCAGCGCATCGTCGCCGGCCTCGTGGCCGTGGGTGTCGTTGATGTGCTTGAAGTGGTCGATGTCGATCATCGCCACCGCCACGCACTGGCCATGCAGCTGCAGCTGCGGCAGCTGGCGCTGGCTCTGTTCCAGGAAGCAGCGGCGGTTGGGCAGGCCGGTAAGGAAGTCTCGGGTGGCCAGATCCTGCAGGGTGCCGATCAGTTCCAGCTGGTCCACGTTCTGCGAGACCCGGCAGAAGAATTCCTCGCGCGAGAATGGCTTGCGCAGGAAGTCGTTGGCACCGTTCTTAAGGAAGCGCGGGATCAGCGAGGCGTCGGTGTTGCCGGAGATACCGATCACCGCCACCTTGTCGCGCGAGCGCAGGGTGCGCAGGCGGCGGGTGAATTCCACGCCCTGCATGCCGGGCATTTCCTGGTCGACCACCGCCAGGCGGATCGCCGGATGCGCCTCGATCGCGGCCAGGCCCTCGTTGCCATCGGCCGCTTCGTGCACCTCATGGCCATACATGCGCAGCAGGGCCGCGGCATAGCCGCGCGCGGACGGCGAATCGTCCACCACCAGCGCCGCGATGCGACGGTTGCGTTCCAGCCGCTGCACCAGCCACACCAGGTAGTCGATGCTGCCGGGGGTGTTCTTCAGTACGTAGTCGATGATCTGCTGCTGCAGCACGCGCTTGCGCAGGTCCTCGTCGTACACGCCGCTGACCACCACGGTCGGCAGGTCGCGCTTGAGGAAGAACTCGACCACCGCATCGCGGTCGCCGTCGGCCAGCACCAACCCGGTCAGCACCAGGAACCAGCCGCCACCCTCGCTCAGCAGGCGATCGGCCTCGGCCAGGGTGGAGGCGATCACCACCGGCAGTTCCAGGCGCTGCTCGATGGCCTCGCGCAGCATGCCGGTGAACGCACGGGAGTTTTCGACCAGCAGGATCCGCTGTGGCAACGGATCGGCCAGGTCGCCATCGACGGCGGCCTGCGGCAGGACGGGCATGATGCGGTGGCTCACGAAGGAGGGCTCGGCACGGATAGCGGCGGTTTCGGGTGTAACTTTAGCGGCGAACGTTGCGCGCCGGGCCAGATCCCGTGTCAGGCCGCCGCTGGCGAGGCGTGGGTGATCGATTCATGCAGGACCAGTCGCAGGCGATTGCCCCGGCAGTGGACCGTTCCGCCGTAGGCAAGCATCCGTCCGGCCAGACGCTCGACGGCCTGTTGGGTGGTGCGTGTCGACAGCGTGCAGTCACGGTCGAGCAGGCTCACGACGGCAACGATGCCGCGACGTCCGCCCGCACGGCCACTTCGGGCACGCACGCAGACCTGCCCCGTCTCCAGTTCCAACAGCAGTGACACCGCCTCGATCAAGGAGCGGTAGATGGCCAATTGCAGATCCACGGTCAGCAGACAGGGGTTACCTGCCAGCCTGGGCGGAATGACGCGGTGCGTGTTATTCCAGATTTCGCTTGCACCACCGGCTTGCAGGGCGATGTACAGCCCCACCTGCTCCAGTCCGGTGGGATAGACCAGGCTGGCCTGTTCACGGAACAGCCGTGAGTGCACGGATGAAGCGTGTTGCAGGCTGTTCGCCACTGCATGATGGCCCTGAGCCTTCAGCCAGCTGACCATTTCAACGAGCGAGCTGTCCATGCCGTCGCTCAGATGCTTCAGGTGGACGGCTCGTTCACGCAGCTCCCGCTCGCTGGTCTGGTGGGAACTGCGTGCCAGGCGCAGCGTCGTTTCTTCGGCCAGGCCGCGGGACCGGGCGCGCTGATGGAGGTAGCTGATGCTGGACCCGAGCGCGAGCAGCGCGACACTCATCACCGCCATGTTCTGCTGGGTGGCGAACGTACCGAGATCGAAGGAGGAGGGCAGGCCGGTACTGGGCGTAGCGCCGTGAAGTGGGAGATTCAAGAGCGGAATCGCGATGGCAGCGCCGCGCCAGCCATGCATGAAGGTCAGGGCGATGGCAGGTAGAGCCGCCAGCAGGACAAGGTGTGTTCGGGTGGTATGTGCGCTACTGTCTGTCAGCTGCATGCCCAACCCCAGTATCAGCATCGCCAGGATCGCCGCAGCTGTAGGCGCAACAAAGCGGGTGCTCCACCTGGGATCCGCGTGCCGCTGCGCCCAAAGGAAGGCCAGCGGGAGCAGGGTAATGATGGCCGCGAAGTGACCAAAGAGCGTTCGGTCGACCGCGTCCAGCAGGTTGCTCGGCGGAGGGTTCGACCAGAGGACATATGAAATGCTCAGGTTGAGACCCGGGACGAACAGTGCCGTGCAGATCGACAACGACAGCAGCCAGAGACCGGTGGCGGCCTCGGACGGTATTCTCCTGAGGTGAAGGTGGACCACCAGCATCGCCATCGGCATCAACAGTGTTGACGCCAGGATGACCCACGCCAAGCCGTAGGCATCAATCATGGGGATGCGCAGCGTCGCGAAGTAGATGTATTCGCCCAGCAACAGGTAGGGCCACAAGCGGGGCGGGACGATCAGCAGTGCTGCTGCCCGGATGCCTGCGGGCAGGAAGAACTGATCGAGCGAGAACTGACGCGATATGAGGCAGCTGGCCGCATAGGCGGCGGCCAGCACAAGACCGACCGGACGGATCCGGAAGCTCAGTTCAATTGCCTTCTTGAATCTGTCCAAAAACAAGACTCCTTTGCTCCCGCCCAGCCACCGCTGGCCCGCTACTGGACACTATCCAATAGATCGTCGCAGGCGCAATCAGCACCGTCCTTCTTCTGCAGATGACATGGTGCGGGCAGGGGGGAAGGGGGCAGGGGGCACGAATGAAACTAAATCGTCCGGATTATCCGTCAATCACTTTGTTGTGGCGGGAAGACGCTACTATCGTCTCGAGGTTGTTTGCTCTCATTCCGACCAGGAGGTCATTGTGCGATCCATATTTGTTGGTGTTGTAACCGGGGCAACATTGTTCGCCGCAGCTCCGGTATTCGCGAGTGATAGAGGGGGCGGTGACTACCACGGCAGTCCCTTGGCAAGTGCCGCAGTTTCGAAGGCAGGCCTTGGTGAGACCAACCCTGCCGCCGCAGACATCAGCGCCGATCCCGCTTGGCAGGTGTATGCCTTCCAACGCGATGGCATGGTCTACCTGCAGGTCAACGATCTGACCGGGCAGGTAAAGCTGATCATCGGCAATGCCGCTGGTGCGTACTTTGCATTGCCTGCCGGCAAGTCCGCAGCACTTGTTTCGCTTCCCGGTCAGCGACTCACTGTTCCATCCACTGCAAAGCGTTCCGAGGTGTATCGTGCGCAGGACGTGGTACTGGTGCGGTATGCCACCGCGGATGGCGACATCTGGTCTGTCGAAACACCGTAGCGCCCGGACCGGAGGGCTTGAGGCGTGCGAGCGATCAAAACCGCTTGCACGTTTCCGCGACCACGCTCAAGGCGGGGGCAAATGCCTGCTATCGAAACAGAAGTCAGTAGACCTTGTCATTCAAGCCTGAGCGCGTGAGGGACCCGCTTCGAGTCCCGAAAGGCTGTTCCGGGCATCTGATGAAAAAGCATCCAGAGGAGCGGCTGTACCCGTTTCCTTCATTGCCAGCACGATGCGATTTCGGTTGCATTTCAGTGTGCCGCCGTAGGCAAGCGTCCTGCCGGCCAGTCGTTCCATCGCGGCGGCGGCGGTTGTGTCCGAAAGGCGTTGATGTTGATCCAGTAGTGATACCGCTATCAGGATTCCACGATGCGAACCCGTCCGTCCGCAACGCGCCCGCACGTAGATCTGTCCCGTTTCACCCTGGATCAGCAGTGACACCGCATCTATCACAGTGCGGTAGGCAGCAAGCTGCAGTCCGACACTGAGTTGACAGGGGTCGCCAAGCAACGACGGATTGGCGACGCGAGCCGTTCTTTCCCATGCTTCGCGAACGCCACCTGCTCGGAGGGCAACATAAAGGCCGAGCTGCTCCAGGGCGGTCGGATAAATCATGCTTGTCTGCTCGCGGAACTGGCGCGAATGAATCGACGCCACATGTACAAGGCTCTCCGCAATCGCATGATGGCCTTGTGCAGTAAGCCAGTTGATCACCTCATCAAGCGCATGATCAATGCCATCCCCAAGCTTCCGCAGATGCAACGCGCGTTCGCGAAGATCCAGCTCACTGGCGACATGGGAGCTCCGAGCAAGTCTGATGGCATTTTTCTCGCCGACCTCCCGCAGTCGATAACGGTGATAGTAGTGAGTGATCCGGGAGCCCAGTATGAGCAGTGCTGCGCCCGTGACGGCCATGATCTGCTGGGTCGCGAACGATGCAGGATCGAATGACTCAGGGTGAGACGAAGGTGTTGTCAGACCGATAATCATGTTCAGGGTCGGCACGCCGATGGCGGCGCCCCGCCACCCATATACGCATGTGAGAAGAACGGCGGGAAGCGCCATGAGGAGTTGCAGGGATACTTTTGTCGTCACAGCATCGGCAGGTACGTCCGCAGCCCAAAGGCCGAACACGACCATCAGCGCAAGCGCTCCTGCCATCTGTGCGATATCCCGTTTCCGGACCTGCACTTCAGCCTTGCCTCGCGACCACAGCAGCACAAGCGGCGCAAACGTGAGTATGCCTATGAAGTCACCTACTACCAGGCGGACGATTCCGGTCAACAGCGGAAAAGCGGGAGGTGTTGGCCAGAGGAAGTTCGCCAGAAGCAGGTTGATCAGTGTGACGGAAACTGCAGCGAAGGCAGCAATCGAGATGAGCCAAGCGTTCTTTACTGCCGAGATTACATTGCGATGGAGATAGACGATCGTCATTACAACCGGCATCTGGAACACCGAGCCAAGAATGACCCATGTCAGCCCGTACCGATCGATCATCGGCACTCGCATCTGTGCGAAATAGGCGTACTCGCCCAGCAGGAGATAGGGCCAAAGCCGAGGAGGGCAGAGCAGTACCGCGGCCACGCGTACACCAGCGGGCAGATAGAACTGATCAAGGGACAGCTGGCGGGTGGCCCAACAGGCAATGGCATACAGCACAGCCAAGGCAAGTCCTGCCGGATGGATGCGCAACTTCAGCTGCAGGCCTTCATTCCACCAATTCAATCGCACTACCCCTTCACAGTACGTTCCCTGTCAGCATCCATTCGCCGCGGGACCCGGTTCTTACCGACGGTATCGACACGCGTTCGATTATGCAATCACTGCAGCGCAGCGCCGGGCAAGTGAGAAAATCATCACATGAATTGCCGTGGCGACGGGTTTCACAGTTTTCGAGGCAGCTGATTCAGGGGGATCCCTGATCAACTCACCACAACGCATCCCGCAGCTTGTACCACGACATCGCCGCCACCAGCAGCGGCGTGCGCAGCAGCCGGCCACCGGGGAAGGGCGCATGCCGCAGGCGCTGGAACACGTCCAGGCGCTCGCTCTGGCCGGCAATGGCAGCGGCGATCACCTCGCCGGCCAGCCCGGCGGCGGCCACGCCATGCCCCGAGAACCCTTGCGCGAAGTACAGATTGCCGTCCAGCCGGCCCCAATGCGGGGCGCGATTGCGGGTGATGTCCACATAACCACCCCAGACCTGGTCCAGTGCCACGTCGGCCAGCTGCGGGAACACCTGGTGCATGCGCCGCTGCATCACCCCGCGCAGGCCGGGTGGGGGCAGGGCCGAGTAGCTGGCGCGGCCGCCGAACAGCAGCCGGTGGTCGTGGCTGAGGCGGAAGTAGTCCAGAGCCCATGCGGTGTCGGCCACGGCCATGTTGTTGCCGATCAGGGCCCGGGCGCGTTCAGCACCCAGCGGCTGGCTGGCGCCGATATAGGTGCCCACCGGCATGATCCGCCGTTCCAGCTCGGGCAGCAGGCCCTGCAGCCAGGCGTTGCCGGCCACCACCAGATGCGCAGCGCGCACACTGCCCTGAGCGGTATGCAGGGAAGGCTGTGGTCCCCGCTGCACGCGGGTCACCGCGGAGTTCTCGTGGATCACCACGCCGGCCGCGCGCGCCGCATCGGCCAGGCCGCGTGCATACGCCAGCGGTTGCAGGTGCGCGCTGAGCGGATCGAACATCGCGGCGCGGTAGCGCGGGCTGTCCAGCTGCGCGCGCAGGGCATCACGGTCCCACCATTGCATCGGGTAGTCGTAGTGGCGCTGCAGGTGCTCGCAGTTGGCCAGAAGTTCACGCTCATGCCGTTCGCGGATGGCGACGCTGGCATGGCCTTGCACCCAATGGCAGTCGATGCCGTGGCGATCGATGCGGGTGCGCATCGCCTGCACCGCGTCACGCGACCAGTCGAACAGGTGGCGCGCATCGTCGCGGCCGAGCTGGCGCTCCAGCTCGTCCACCTCGCAGCCATAGCCCACCAGCGACTGGCCACCGTTGCGACCGGACGCGCCCCAACCGATCCGCTGCGCGTCCAGCACCACTACGCGCTGTCCACGCGCGGCCAGCTCCAGCGCGGCGGTCAGGCCGGTGTAGCCGGCGCCAAGTACCGCGACATCGGCCTGCACATTCCCCTGCAGCGAGGGCAGTGCGGGCGGCTCGTGCAGGCTGGCGGCGTACCAGCTGGGCGGGAAGGCGGCGCTCATCGCAGGCCTTGCGGGCGCAGTACGGACGGGCGGAGCGGGGGAGGGCGATCAGCGTTCACGCGCTTAGTTTCGCCGATGCGTGACGGCCATGGTGTGACGGCGACGACTTGCCGCGTTCGCCGGGCGACGGGTAACGTGTCGGCACGCCAAGGAGTTTTCCCATGCGCCGCCTGCCCTGGGTGGGCCTGCCCACCGACAGCACCGTGCTCGGCCATCACCGCTTTGCGGTGGCCGGCGAGAAGTACGTGCGCGCGCTGGCCGAGGCTGCCGAAGTGACCCCGGTAGTACTGCCAAGCCTGCAGCCGCCGTTGCCGGCTGGTGACTGGCTGCAGGGGCTCGATGGCCTGCTGTTGACCGGCGCGGTCAGCAACATTGAACCGCAGCACTACGAGGGCGGCCGCAGCTGGCCAGGCAATCCGCACGACCCGGCCCGCGATGCCAATGCCTTCGGGCTGCTGCGCGAAGCGCTGGCGTTGGACCTGCCGGTGCTGGCGATCTGCCGCGGCTTCCAGGAACTGAACGTCGCGCTGGGTGGCAGCCTGCATCCGCAGGTGCATGCGGTGCCTGGCCTGGCCGACCATCGCGAAGACCCGCAGGCGCCGGTGGAGGTGCAGCATGGGCCGGCCCACGCGGTCACCCTGGCCGCTGATGGCTGGTTGGCGCGGTGGAGCGGCAGTGACCGGACGCAGGTCAATTCGGTACACGGGCAGGGTATCGCTCACCTGGCGCAGGGGCTGCAGGTCGAAGCCGTGGCCGATGATGGCCTGGTCGAGGCGGCACGCAGCCTGCACCATGATTTCGTGCTCGGCGTACAGTGGCACCCGGAGTGGCGTGTCATGGATTCGCCGTTCTATCACGCTATTTTCCGTGCGTTCGGCCAAGCTTGCCGGCAGCACCAACAGAACCGACTGGATTCCCGATGAGTTCCCGAACGCGCCCGCGCAAGACGGCTACGCCCCCCGCACCGCAGGAAAGCAGTCTGCTGCGTTGGCTGAAGGAGCGGCGCATCACCGAGGTCGAGTGCCTGGTGCCGGACATCACCGGCAACGCGCGAGGCAAGATCATTCCGGCTGACAAGTTCTCGCACGACTACGGCACGCGGCTGCCCGAAGGCATCTTCGCCACCACCGTCACCGGCGAGTTCCCTGACGATTACTACGACCTGACCTCGCCATCGGACTCGGACATGATGCTGCGCCCCGATCCGGACACAGTACGCATGGTGCCGTGGGCGGCCGATGCCACCGCGCAGGTCATCCACGATTGCTACACCAAGAGCGGTGAGCCGCACGAGCTTGCACCGCGCAACGTGCTGCGCCGCGTGCTGGCGGCCTACGCCGAGCTGGGCCTGCGCCCGGTGGTGGCGCCGGAGCTGGAGTTCTTCCTGGTGCAGAAGAACACCGACCCGGACTTCCCGCTGCTGCCACCGGCCGGCCGCTCCGGGCGTCCGGAAACCGCGCGGCAGTCGTACTCGATCGATGCGGTCAACGAATTCGACCCGATCCTCGACCTGATGTACGACTACGCCGATGCGATGAAGCTGGACGTGGACACGCTGATCCACGAGTCCGGCGCGGCACAGCTGGAGGTCAATTTCACCCATGCCGATGCGATGGACCTGGCCGACCAGGTATTCCTGTTCAAGCGCACCATGCGCGAGGCGGCGATGCGCCACGGGGTGTATGCCACGTTCCTGGCCAAGCCGATGGAAAACGAGCCGGGAAGTGCCATGCACATCCACCAGAGCCTGGTGCGGGTGAGGGATGGCAGCAATGTGTTCGCCGGTGAGACCCATGCCGAGGGCGAGTTCAGCCCGGTGTTCGGCCACTACCTGGGCGGCCTGCAGAAGTACGTGCCGCAGGCGATGGCCTTCTTTGCGCCGAACGTGAATTCCTATCGCCGGCTGGTGTTCGGCGAGGTCTCGCCGAGCAACGTGCACTGGGGCTATGACAACCGCACCTGCGGGCTGCGTGTGCCGCTGGACACGCCGGAGAACATGCGCGTGGAAAGCCGTTTCGCCGGGTCTGACGCCAATCCCTATCTGGCGATGGCGGCGACCCTGGCCTGCGGCCTGCTGGGCATCCGCGAGCGGCTGGCACCGGATGCCCCGGTGACCGGCAGCGCCAAGGAACTGGGCTACAACCTGCCGCGCTCGCTGGGCGAAGCGCTGGACGGGCTGGAGCAGTGCAGCGAGCTGCAGGCGCTGCTGGGCGAGCGCTTCTGCCGTGCCTACATCTCGGTCAAGCGCAAGGAATATGAGACCTTCTTCCGCGTCATCAGCTCGTGGGAGCGCGAGTTCCTGCTGCTGAACGTCTGAGCATCTGGAATAGAAAAATCCGCCGCCGGGGGGTAGGCTGGCACCCGTTGCCGGCCCCGCCGGCCCCCCTTTCCGCATTCTGGAGCACCCGATGAAGCTGCGTATCCTCACGCTCGGCCTGGCCTCCGCCATGCTCGCCGCCTGCAGCGGTGGCAACGGCGGCGCGCAGGACAGCAAGGTCCTGAACGTCTACAACTACAGCGATTACATCGCCGAGGACACCATCCCGACCTTCGAGAAGGAGAGCGGCATCAAGGTGACCTACGATGTGTTCGACAGTGATGAGATGGTCGAGACCAAGCTGCTGGCCGGCAACAGCGGCTACGACGTGGTGGTGCCGACCCTGAACTTCTTCGGCCGCCAGATCCAGGCCGGTGTGTTCCTGCCGCTGGACAAGAGCAAGATCCCGAACCTGGCCAACCTCGATCCGGCGGTGATGAAGCGCATCGCCACCCAGGACCCGGGCAACCAGTACGGCGTGCCGTACATGATCGGCACCACCGGCATCGGCTACAACGTGGAGATGCTGAAGCAGCGCTTCGGCGGCAGCACCGACATTGCCAACAGCTGGGACCTGGTGTTCAAGCCGGAGAACATCAGCAAGATGAAGGACTGCGGCGTGACCATCCTGGACACGCCGGCGGACATGATTCCGATCGCGCTGCATTACCTGGGCCTGGACCCGCACAGCGGTGACCCGGCCGAGCTGCAGAAGGCGGCCGACCTGCTGAAGTCGATCCGCCCCTACGTGCAGAATTTCCACTCCTCGCAGTACGTGGGCTCGCTGGCCAATGGCGGCACCTGCCTGGTGGTGGGCTGGTCGGGTGACATCATCCAGGCCCGCGACCGCGCCGAGGAAGCCAGCAATGGCGTGCACGTGGCCTACTCGATCCCGAAGGAAGGCGCCCCGCAGTGGTTCGACATGCTGGCGATCCCGAAGGATGCCAAGCATCCGGAAGCCGCGTACGCGTTCATCAACTACCTGCTGCAGCCGAAGGTTGCCGCGGCCAACACCAACTTCATCCACTATGCCAACCCGGTGCCGACCGCGACCCCGCTGGTGGATGAGGCGATCCGTACCGACCCGACCATCTACCCGCCGGCCGACGTGGCCGACAAGATGTTCACCTATTCGATCAACACGCCGGAAACCGACAAGCTCTACACCCGGCTGTGGACCGAGGTGAAGACCGGCCGTTAAGCCGGTCTGGCGCCGCCGGGCCATGCCCGGCGGATTGCTTCATCCTTGGCCGGGCGCGGTACCGCCGCCCTGGCCAATGTGCCGCAGGATGGCCGGCAACAGGTCGCGTGCATCGCGGCCGCCGTTGCACAGGAACGACGAACTCATCCGCTGCAGGTTGTGCATGCCGATGAAGAACAGCCCCGGATGCGGTGAAACGCCGAACTCGCCGAGCGGATAGCCATGTGCGTCCAGCACGCCCTGCACGTCGAGCCAGGGCCATTCGGCGACGAAGCCGGTGGCCAGCACCACCGAGCGGATGCCTGCGGCCTGCAGATCCAGTTCACGCGGGGCGGCGTCCGGCTCCCAATGCAGATAGACCTCGTCGGGAATGTAGCGGGCATCGTCGGTGCGCGGTTCGGGCCGCGTGGCGTAGTACGCGCTGGCCAGCGAATCGAGATAGGCATATTCGGTCCGTGTCGCCTCGATCGCGGTGCGCAGCTGCGGGCGCACATCGGCGAAGCGGGCGACATTTCCATCGAAGCCCTGCAACCGGCCCAGCAGCCTGATGCCCGCGCGGTGCATCGCCAGCAGGCTGATCGAGCTGCCCAGGCCGGCACGTCCCTTGCCGGAAATCAGCGGGAACTCGGCGGTGCGGGCCTTGCGCAGCGCATCCGGTTCTCCGGCCAGGACGGCGGCCGCTTCACTCACGTGCTGGTGGATGCGCCCGGCCATGTCCCACCAGGTCATCGAGTCCTTGCCGCGCAGCCGGCGGGTATGCGAATGCCGCTGGGCCAGTGACCAGTGCACGCTGCGACCGCTGTCGCGCAGGTCCTGGGCGATCTGCGCGCCGGACTGGCCACCGCCAATGACCAGCACGCCGCCGTCGGGCAGCTGGCGGGGGCTGCGGTAGTCGCCGGAGTGCAGCACCGTCAGACCCGGTGCGGGCGCGAAGGGGACCCGGGGCATCCGCGCGCGCCGGTATTCGCCGGTAGCGACCACAACCGCCCCAGCCCGGATCAATCCGTGGCTGGTTTCGATGGCATAGCCGCCCGATTCGGGCGTGACCCGCTGAACCGCACAACCTTCGCTGATCGGCAACGAACGTTCGTCGGCATAGTCGCGCAGCCGCCGGATCACCTCCGGGGCCCCCATGAAACCTTCCGGGTCGTCACCCGCATAGGCATGGCCGTGCAGGGCCATCGTCGCGTTGGCGGTGTTGGTCTGGAACGAATCCCAGCGCCGCTGCCAGCTGGCGCCCACGGTTTCGGCCTCCAGCACGCGATGCTCGACGCCGGCTTCCCGCAGGAGCGCGCTGAGGGACAGCCCGGCCTGGCCGGCGCCGATGATGACCAGCGGCAGCGTTGCAGGCAGGGAGCCCGGCAGGCGGGGCGGGAAAGGGGAGGGGCTGTCCGGGGAAGTCACCAGGGTGGGTCCATGCAAGGGCTTGATCCGGGCCATTGCGCGGGGAATGCCCCGGGCCTTCAACAGATCCGGTTCTGAAAAACGTTGCAGATCGAGGCGTCGCCTGTGGTGTCTGGCCGGGACGACCGCAGGGTCGTCCAGAGGAGTCCGGGCCTTTGCACGGACAGGCCACCATGGCGGGGGAAAACCGACACTCCCAGGGCCCCCGGGGCTGGCCAGCGGCCGCTTCCGCCTGCCGCCGTCATATCCCCTGGGCCCCCCCGGCCGTTAGAATGGCGGCCGCTGTCCACCGCCCGCTCCCGGAGCCCCCATGCCCGTTGAAGCCCAGCCGGTAGCCACCGTCGTCGACACGAACGGTGCGCCCGGCTATCTCTCCATTCGTGACCTGCGCAAGGAATTCGACGGTTTCGTCGCCGTCGACGACGTCAACCTGGACGTGCGCAAGGGCGAAATCTTTGCCCTGCTCGGTGGCTCCGGCAGTGGCAAGTCGACCCTGCTGCGCTGCCTGGGCGGCTTCGAGACGCCCACCAAGGGCAGCATCACCCTCGACGGCCAGCGCCTGGACGCACTGCCGCCGTACCAGCGGCCGGTCAACATGATGTTCCAGTCCTATGCGCTGTTCCCGCACATGACGGTCGAGCAGAACATCGCTTTCGGCCTGAAGCAGGATGGCCTGGGCAAGGATGCGATCAGCAAGCGCGTGGGCGAGATGCTGGAGCTGGTGCAGATGGGGCACCTGGGCAAGCGCAAGCCGCATCAGCTGTCCGGCGGCCAGCAGCAGCGCGTGGCGCTGGCGCGGTCGCTGGCCAAAGGGCCGAAGCTGCTGTTGCTGGACGAGCCGATGGGCGCGCTGGACAAGAAACTGCGCTCGCAGATGCAGCTGGAACTGGTCAGCATCATCGAATCGTCGGGTGTGACCTGCGTGATGGTCACCCACGATCAGGAAGAAGCGATGACCATGGCCACCCGCATCGCGGTGATGGATGCCGGCTGGATCCAGCAGGTCGGCAAGCCGGACGAGGTCTACGAGCAGCCGGCCAACCGCTTCGTCGCCGAGTTCATCGGTTCGGTCAACCTGTTCGACGGGGTGATCGACGAGGACCTTCCCGAGTACGTGACCGTGCGCTCGCCGCTGTTCCCGGCGCCGATCTACATCGCCCATGGCATCACCGGCTATGAAGGGCAGCCGGTCGCGTTCGCGCTGCGCCCGGAGAAGGTGATGATCGGCAAGGACGAGCCGGAAGGGCACACCAACAAGGCGCAGGGCGTGATCGAGGACATTGCCTACTTCGGCAGCCACTCGGTGTACCACGTGCGCCTGCCCAGCGGTGCCAAGGTACTGGCCAACTTCGCCAACTCGCAGCGCTGGGCCAGTGATGGCCTCACCTGGGGCGACGAAGTGTGGGTGCATTGGCGCGACAACGACGGCGTGGTGCTGACCTCATGAGCGTCGCCGGCCTGAAGCGCTGGCTGCCGGGGCTGCGTGCCACGGTGATCGGCATTCCGTACCTGTGGCTGCTGCTGTTCTTCGCAGTGCCGTTCCTGATCGTGCTGATGATCAGCTTCTCGCACAGCCGGGTCGGCTCGCCGCCGTACACCTGGCTGCTGCAGTACGTGGACGGCGCGTTCTCGCTCAAGCTCAATCTCGAGAACTACCTGGCGCTGTTCCGCGACTCGATCTATGCGCAGGCCTTCCTGAGCTCGATCAAGATCGCGGCCATCTCCACTTTCCTGACCCTGCTGATCGGCTATCCGATGGCCTATGCCATCGCCCGCCTGTCGCCGGCCGCGCGCAACGTGGCAATGATGCTGGTGGTGCTGCCGTCATGGACCTCGTTCCTGATCCGCGTGTATGCGTGGAAGGCGATCCTGGACCGCAACGGCCTGCTCGACCAGTTCCTGCAGTTCACTGGCCTGCAATCGCTGATGACCAGCATGGGCCTGCCCAAGCTGCAGCTGATCGACACCCCGACCGCCGCCTACATCGGCATCGTCTACTGCTACCTGCCGTTCATGGTGCTGCCGCTGTACGCCAACCTGGTCAAGCACGACCACCGCCTGCTGGAAGCGGCCTACGACCTCGGTGCCAAGCCGTGGCAGGCGTTCCTGCGCATCACCCTGCCGCTGTCCAAGGCCGGCATCATCGCCGGTTGCATGCTGGTGATGATCCCGGCGATCGGCGAATTCGTGATTCCGGAAATGCTGGGTGGCTCGGAAACGCTGATGGTCGGCCGCCAGCTGTGGAATGAATTCTTCAACAACCGCAACTGGCCGGGCGCCTCGGCGATGGCAGTGGCGATGATCCTGTTGCTGCTGGTGCCGATCCTGCTGTTCAACCGTTCCCAGCAGCGCCTGCTGGAAGGGAAGCAGGCATGAGCCCGCGTTCCGCCAAGGGCCTGGGGCTGGGCGTGCTGCTGCTCGGCTTCGCCTTCCTGTACCTGCCGATCCTGTTGTTGATGTTCTATTCGTTCAACAGCTCGCGGCTGGCGATGGTCTGGGCCGGGTTCTCCACCCGCGCCTACAGCGACCTGTTCGCCGACCGCGCGCTGATGGACGCAATGTGGACCAGTCTGGTGGTGGCGTTCTGGACCGCCTGTACCGCCACCGTGCTGGGCACGCTGGCGGCAATGGTGATGACGCGCTTCAAGCGCTTCCGTGGCAAGCCGCTGTTCGGCGCACTGGTGACCGCGCCGCTGGTGATGCCGGATGTGATCCTCGGCTTCTCGCTGATGGCGCTGCTGGCCTCGATGGGTGCGATTCCCGGCTTCCCGGCGCGTGGCCTGACCACCATCTGGATCGCCCACGTCACCTTCACCCTGTGCTTCGTCACCGTGGTGGTTTCCTCGCGCCTGCAGGAAATGGACCTGTCGCTGGAAGAAGCCGCGATGGACCTGGGCGCCAGCCGGCTGACCGTGTTCGGCCGGATCACCCTGCCGATCATCGCGCCGGCGCTGGTGGCGGGCTGGTTGCTGGCGTTCACCCTGTCGCTGGATGACGTGGTGGTGGCCAGCTTCGTGGCCACGCCGGGCTCGACCACGTTGCCGATGAAGGTGTTTGCCTCGGTGCGCATGGGTATCAGCCCGAAGATCAACGCACTGGCCACCCTGCTGGTATCGGCGGTATCGATCGCCGCGGTGATCGGCTGGTACATCAATGCCCGCGCCGAGAAGCGGCGCCAGCGCGACCTGCAGCTGGCGCGGCAGGACAACGGCTGAGCACACGACCTGTCGACAGCGCCGGCAACACCCGGCTCACGGACAGCGGCGCACAATGGGGGTCTTCCAGATGGAGATCCCCCATGACCGTCGAGATCATCGACCCGGCCACCGGCCAGGTGACCTACCGCCATGAACTGATGGGCGCTGCTGACATCGAGCAGCGCCTGCAGGCTGCCGCCGATGCCTTCCCCGGCTGGGCCGATCACTCGCTGCAGGATCGCGGTGCCATCCTGCGCCGGATCGCCGCCCAGCTGCGCGCGCGCCGCGATGATCTGCAGCGGGCGATGACCCACGAGATGGGCAAGCTCAAGGCCGAGGCGCTGGCCGAGGTCGACAAATGCGCTGCCGCCTGCGAGTACTACGCTGACCACGCGGCCGACTATCTCAAGCCGCAGCTGATCGACACCGAAGCCCAGCGCAGCTATGTGCGCTACGAGCCGATCGGCTGCGTGTTCGCGGTGATGCCGTGGAATTTCCCGATCTGGCAGGTGTTCCGCTTCCTGGCACCGGCGTTCATGGCCGGCAACGTGGCCCTGCTCAAGCACGCCAGCAATGTGCCGCAATGCGCCGACCTGATCCTGGCGGTGTGCCGTGACGGAGGCCTTCCGGATGGCGTGTTCGATGTACTGCACATCGACAACGACCAGGCCGCCGAGGTGCTGCGCGACGCACGGGTGAAGGCGGTGACGCTGACCGGCAGCGAGCGGGCAGGGCGTTCGATCGCCTCCAACGCCGGCAGCCAGCTGAAGAAGTCGGTGATGGAGCTGGGCGGCAGCGATGCCTTCGTGGTGCTGGACGATGCCGACCTCGACAAGACCGTGGCTGCGGCGGTGAAGTCGCGCTTCGACAACAGCGGGCAGACCTGCATCGCGGCCAAGCGCTTCATCGTGTTCGATGCGGTGGCCGATGAGTTCACCCGGCGCTTCGTGGAAGCCGCGGCCGAGCGCCAGTACGGTGATCCGGACGAGCGCGGTACCACGCTGGCGCCGATGGCCCGTGCCGATCTGCGTGACGAACTGCACAAGCAGGTTCAGGCCAGCGTGGCCAAGGGCGCGCGGGTACTGCTGGGTGGTGAGCCGATTGCGGGTACGCATGCCGGCTATCCGGCCACCGTGCTCGATCAGGTCGGTCCGGGCATGCCGGCCTACGACGAGGAGCTGTTCGGGCCGGTGGCTGCGGTGATCCGTGTCGCTGACGAGGCCGAGGCACTGCGCGTGGCCAACGACACCCGCTTCGGCCTGGGCGGCAGCGTGTGGACGCGCGATCCAGTGCGCGGCGAACGTTTCGCGCAGCGCATGGAGTGTGGTGCAGCGTTCGTCAACGCCATCGTCAAGAGCGACGCGCGGTTGCCGTTCGGCGGCAGCAAACAGTCCGGTTTCGGCCGGGAGCTGGCCGACCACGGCATCCATGAGTTCATGAACATCAAGACCGTCTACGTGGCTTGATGCCGAACGGTAGTGCCGGCCGCTGGCCGGCATTGCCTGGTTGCCGGCCAGCGGCCGGCACTACCAGAAGCGGGTCATGCGCCACGACCCACGGTCGTGGCCTACCGGTCCGGTGGGTATCGACCGTTGGTCGATACGCCCTACAACCACTTCGCGCGCTTGAACAACCGGTACAGCCCCACGCACACGCCACCCACGCCCACGATCATCAGCGGGTAGGACCACGGCTCGCTCAACTCCGGCATGTGGCTGAAGTTCATGCCGTACCAGCTGGTGATCAGCGTCGGCGCCGCCAGCAGCGCGGCCCATGCACCCAGCCGCTTCACTGTCTCGCCCTGCGCCAGCGTCACTAGCGACAGGTTCACGCTCAGTGCGGTGCCCAGCATCTCGCGCAGCGTGTCGATCACATCACTGATGCGTACCGCATGGTCGTGCACATCGCGCACGTACAGCTTCACTTCGTCCGGCACCAGCTCGCCCTGGTAGCGGCGCAGCTGCGCCAGCACATCCTGCAGCGGCGCCACCGCCATCCGCATCTTGTTCAGCTCGCGCTTGAGCTCGTACAGCCGCACCACCGTGCTGCGCTTGTAGGTGTCGGCGAAGATGTCCTTCTCCAGCAGCTCCAGGGTGTCGCGGAAGCGGTGCACAATCGGCAGGTAGTTGTCGACCACGAAGTCGGTCACCGCGTACAGGCAGTACGACGGGCCCATCTTCAGCAGCTGCGGCTCGCGTTCCACCCGCGCACGCACCGGGGCATAGGACAGCGAAGCGCCATGGCGTACCGTCACCAGGAAGCGCGGGCCGAGGAAGGCATGGGTTTCGCCGTACTGGATGCGCTCGTCGACCATCTGTGCGGTGGTCACCACCACGAACATCGAATTGCCGTAGGTCTCGACCTTGGGCCGCTGGTGCGCGTTGCGCGCATCCTCGATGGCCAGGTCGTGCAGGCAGAACTCTTCCTGCAGTTTCAACAGCACATCATCATTGGGGTCGTACAGGCCGACCCAGACGAAGCCGTTGCCACTGGCAATGACATCGCTGATGGCGTCCAGGGTGATGTCGTGGCGTTTGCCCTCGTCATCGTAGTGGACGCAGTTGATGACGCAGGCGGGGTTGGCCGAGGCGGGCGCGGCAGCAGAGGCGGGCAATGACATGCCCGCCATCGTGCGTCAGGGCTGTGTTTTGGACAAGTGAGGAGCACGCCCCAGCACCCACGCCAGCGCGACGTGGACGGGCAGCAACAGCACGATCCACTGCACGTTGTACTGCGCCTGCAGGCTCAGCCAGTGCAGCACCAGCGCGGCCACCGCCTGTACCGCCAGCAGCCACAACGCGATCCTGAACATGCGACCCGGCACGCGACGGCGCAGCAGGGCGATTGCACCCGGCAACAGCAGCACGGCCAGCGGCGAGAGCAACAGCAGGTTGCGGTTGGCCCATGCGGCGTAGTGGATGCTGAAGCCCCACAGGAACACCAGCACGCCACCAAACAGGGCGCACAGCAGCCAGAACGGCAGGGCCAGTCCGGCCAGCAGGCGCGGGCGGTTGCGCAGCGCCAGCACGCCGCCGGCCACGATCAGCCCGAGCAGCAGCCATGGCCACCAGCGGCGCGCGAATTCCTTCGGCTCCGCATCGATACGGTGCGGCAGCAGTTCCTGTTCGGACTGCACCAGCGGACGGCCATCGCTGTTGCGTGCCTGGCGCAGCGCATCGGCCAGGCGCATCGGCACGAAGGCTTCCTGCCAGCGCGACAGCGGCTGGTCGGCGAACGGCCCAAGGCCGACATCGAAGCCCAGCCACATCCACGGTGCCGGCGACGCCAGGCGGACCGATTCACTGCGGTAGGTGTTGCCGCGCGAGCGCCCCGACAGCTGCGACTGCAGGCCGCCACCCAATGCCTTGTCCACCGTGTCGCGCACCATCGTGGCGCAGTTGGCGGTGTAGTAATCGTAGTGGTAGCGCGCGTTTTCCGGCTTGGCCCGCTCGGCCAGGTCGGCGGCCAGCGCACGCGCCTGGTCCGGGCGCAGGTCCAGCCACTGCACGCTGGCGCCACGGCCGGTCTCGTCGTAGTACGACAGGTCCTGCTGCAACGGCAGCGCCACCAGGTAATACATCATGTCGCCGCGTGCGAAGCGGCTGATGAAATCGTCCTCGGACGGATCGAAGTAGCCGAAGTTGTACGAGGTTGCCTCGCCGCTGACCGGATCGACCACGACGATGGCGTCGTGGCCGAAGCGTTCGAAGAACACGGTGCCCGGCTGCATGGTCACCACGCCGATGCGCGGGGCAGGGACTTCAGCGTTGGTTGCAGGTACGGCAGGTGTGGCTGCCACCGGTTGCGCGAAGGCGGCCAGCGGCAGGGCCATGGCCAGCACGCACAGTGCCAGCCACACCATGAGGATCAGGCCGCGGCGCTTCAAGCGTCGTCCTGCGCGTCCGGCGGCAGCACGGTCACGTGGAAGGCCTGTACCCGGCGCGCATCGGCGCGGGCCACGCGGAACATGAAGCGATCCAGCGCCAGCTCGTCACCGACTTCCGGCAGATGGCCCACGGCCTCGGTGACCAGGCCGCCGATGGTGTCGTAGTCCTCGTCGGAGAACGTCGCGCCGAAGCGCTCGTTGAAGTCGCCGATCGGGGTCAGCGCGTCGACCACGTACTGGCCGTCGGACTGGATGGCGATCTGCGCCGAGGGATCTTCAGCCTCGTCATGCTCATCGTCGATCTCGCCGACGATCTGTTCCAGCACGTCCTCGATGGTGACCAGGCCGGCGACACCGCCGTACTCGTCCACCACGATGGCCATGTGGTTGCGCGACAGGCGGAATTCCTTCAGCAGCACGTTGAGCTTCTTCGCTTCCGGGATCAGCACCGCCGGGCGCAGCAGCTCGCGCACGTTGGCCGGGCCGTTGTCGGCAACCACGCCGCGCAGCAGGTCCTTTGCCAACAGGATGCCAAGGATGTCGTCCTTGTTCTCGCCGTGTACCGGGAAGCGCGAATGGCCGGATTCGACCACCTGCTTCATCAGTTCCAGGAAGGGCGCTTCAACCGGCAGCGAGACCATCTGCGAGCGCGAAATCATCACGTCTCCCACGGTCAGCTCGGCCACCGAAATGGCGCCTTCCATCATCTTCAGGGTATCGGCGGCGATCAGACCCTCTTCCTGCGCAGTGTGCAGGACAGCGACCAGCTCGTCGCGGGTATGGGGTTCGCCGGAGAAGGCGGAGGTCAGGCGTTCAAGCCAGCCGCGCTTCTTTTCACTGTGCTCCGCAGGGGAGCTACTACTGTCGTCTTCTGACATCTCTGGAAAAAAGGCACCCGGCAGGCCGGGCGTTGACCCAAGTCTAGCAGGATGTGACGGCCTGTCAGTGACTGCCGGTGGCCGGGGTTGGGGCGGCCGGGGCCGGCTCCTCCTCGGGCAGGTCCAGGCTGTAGGTGCAGCCGGCCAGGGTCTTGCCGGGGTGGGAGGCCACGGTGGAGACGCTGAGGATGATCGACTCGATCTGGGCCTCGCCGGTCTTCGGGTCGGTCACGTCGCGGCTGACCAGTTCGCGGCCGGCCATGAACTTGCCGTCCTGGTCGTAGCCGGTCTCCAATCCCAGCCGTTTGGCCAGCGGGCGTGGGTCGGCCTGGTCGAGCACCGCCATGATGCTGGCGCCGGCCACCGCCACCCGCTCGGTCTGTTGGCCGAAGACGGTGATCGGGCCGGCCAGCCGGAACTCGCTCATGAACTGGTTGCCCTGCGGCAGCGGCTGCAGGCCCTGGGCCACGGCCTTCAGCGGATCGGCCAGCAGCGGCGCCAGCGCGGCCTGCTCGGCCACGCCCTGGCGGCATTCGATCAGGGCCGGCAGGTCCAGGCTGGTGGCGAAGGCGGAGGGAGCGGCGAGGGCACAGAGCAGGGGCAGGCAGCAGCGCAGTGACACGGTCGGTTTCCGCAGGCGAAGGGCCGCCATCATAGCCCCGGCGAGCGCCTGAACAGCCCGGTGAGAAGGCGCAGGAAACCGGTCATCGCCCGCCGCACGACCATGAGTGAGAGGGTCAGCACGACCGCAATCATGGCGACCTGCATCGATTGCCCCGCGATGCGCGCCACCGCCGGCCACAGGCCCGGGCTGGTCAGCCAGGGCATCAGTTCCGCTGCGGCGGTCCTGCCCACTTTCATGTAGATCACAGCCAGCACGAACAGCACCAGCAGCGAGGTACGGCTGGCGTGGAAGAACGGGAGTGCGTTCACGGAGCGGCCCAGGCGGCGGTGCACGATCATCCGCCACAGGAGCGGAAGGGTCAGTGCACCCACCAGCATCAGCACCATCGACGTTTCAAGCAGACCGGGGAGATGGGCCGGTTCCAACCGTCCGCTGAGGTGCGGGCCGATCATGCCGATCGCCAGCCCGGCCAGCAGGCACACGGGCGAGAGCAGGGCCAGGCTGCGCAGCAGCCAGTGCCTGCCGCTGGGTTCGCGGGCGCTGATGCGGCGCACGGCATACGCGCCCAGCACCAGCAGCATGGCGAACAAGGTGGCGCCGATCACAAACATCATTGAGCCGTTTCCCGAGGTCATCCTTGTTCCTCTCGTGTTCCTGGCGACGGGCGGTGGCCCGCTCAGCGCTCGCCCGCGTATGGATCGTCGATGCCCAGCTCGGCCAGGATTTCGCGCTCCAGCTGCTCCATCGCCTCGGCTTCCTTGTCGTCCTCGTGGTCCCAGCCGAGCAGGTGCAGCACGCCGTGCACGGTCAGATGCGCGTAATGGGCATTGAGCGCCTTGCTCTGTTCGTCGGCCTCCCGTGCCACGACCGGAGCACAGATCACCAGGTCACCCAGCAACGGGAACTTGACGCCCTTGGGCAGGCCTTCGGGCACTTCGGCCGGGAAGCTGAGCACGTTGGTGGCGTAGTCCTTGCCACGGTAGTGGCGGTTCAACGACTGGCCTTCCTTGGCGTCGACCACGCGGATGGCCAGGTCGGCCTCGCGGATGCGGCCCTTCAGCGCGGCAGCCACCCACTTGCGGAAGCTCACTGCCGCCGGCAGGCCGGCACGCGGCAGGGCATAACTGACGGCGACGTCCAGTCGCACGGGACCACGGGTCATGGAGTTGCTCCAGGTTGGATCTGATGCAGGTCGCGGCGGTCGTAGGCGCTGACGATACGCGCCACCAGCGGGTGGCGGACCACGTCGCGGGATTCGAAGAAGGTGAAGCTGACACCCTCCACGTCGCGCAGCACATCGATGGCATCGCGCAGGCCCGACTTCACGTGCTTGGGCAGGTCGGTCTGGGTCAGGTCACCGGTGACCACCGCGGTGGAGCCGTAGCCGAGGCGGGTCAGGAACATCTTCATCTGCTCGATGGTGGTGTTCTGTGCTTCGTCCAGGATCACGAACGCATCGTTGAGCGTGCGGCCGCGCATATAGGCCAGCGGCGCGATCTCGATGACGTTCCTTTCCAGCAGCTTGACCACCTTTTCCACGCCCATCATCTCGTACAGGGCGTCGTACAGCGGTCGCAGATAGGGATCGACCTTCTGGCTCAGGTCGCCGGGCAGGAAGCCCAGCTTCTCGCCGGCTTCCACCGCGGGACGGACCAGGATCAGCCGCTGCACCCGCGATTCGTTCAGTGCTTCGACCGCGCTGGCCACCGCCAGGAAGGTCTTGCCGGTGCCGGCCGGCCCGATGCCGAAGTTGATGTCGTGGGTTGCGATCTGGTGCAGGTAGCGGGCCTGGTTGGCACCGCGCCCGCGTACCGTGCCGCGCTTGACCTTGATCGCCACCTCCTGCGCTTCGTAGGAGCGCTCGGCGATCTGCTCGACATTGGCCTGCGCCAGGCGCAGGTGGATGGCGTGGTTGTCGAAGGTCGTTTCGCCGGCTTCGGCGTACAGCGCTTCAACCAGCTTCTGCGCCTCGACGATGGCTTCGTTGGGCCCGCTGATGCGGAACACGAAGCCACGGTTGGCGATTTCCACGCCGAGTTTCAGTTCGATCTGCCGCAGGTGCCCGTCGAACGGGCCACACAGGTTGGCCAGCCGTTCGTTGTCTTCCGGCGACAGGGTGAAGTCTCGATGCTCGATGCTTTTCATTGCTTCGGGTGGGGCGGACGCCTTCCACCGCAGTGTATTCAGGGGAGACAAGGGTAGCGCGCGTGCGGGGCACACGGCCAGCAGACGGTCGATACAGCGTTTTCCACACCCGGTGTGGACGGGGGGCGCGAAAACCTGTGGATAGACCTTCGCAATGCTTGTGCCACAAGGCCCATGAGGTCCTGGTGAAAAAAACGTCATGGTCGCTCGTCGCTTCGGCAGCACTGCCAAGGGGGCCTGCACGGGGGCATTCATCGTGATGACAGTGCAGGTTTCGTTGCCGGGCGAGCAACAAAGCCGCGTGCTGGCGGATTTCCACAACGGTTGTGGAATGATGCCGAATCAACCTGTGGATAGGTGGTGCGGAGCCTTGCAGCAAAAGGCGTGCCCGCGCGTGGCTAAAAAACCGCCAGGGCTGATCGGAATCATTGAGGGGGCACGGGGCACATGGCACCGTGTCGCCGTCGCAGGAGGGGATGGCATGGGCATCGGCAACGGGATGCGAGGAATCGGACTGGCGGGCATCGGCCTGCTGGCCGGGTGTGGGCAGTCAACACCGACTGCACTGGGCACGCTGGAGTGGGACCGGATCACGGTGCCGGCGCCGGCGGCCGAAGTGATCGCCACGGTGGAGGTGCGCGAGGGACAGCAGGTCAAGGCCGGCGCCGTGCTGATGCAGCTCGACCCGGCCCGCGGCGACGCGCAGTTCGCCGCAGCGCAGGCTGATACGGCGCGTGCGCAGGCGCAGCTGGAAGAACTGAAGATCGGCCCACGCCAGGAGCAGATCGCGCAGGCCCAGGCGCAACTGGCCGCGCTGCGCGCACAGGCTGCCGAAGCAAGTGCCTATTACCGACGGGTCCAGCCGTTGGCACAGCAGCGCTTGATTGCCGCCGCTGAGCTGGATCGTGCACGTGCCGCCGCCGGCAATGCCGAGGCCAGCGTGCGTGCTGCCGAGCAGGCCTGGCTGGAGCGGGTGCACGGCAGCCGTGTGCAGGATATCGCCCAGGGCCAGGCCGCCGCCGATGCCGCGCAGGCGCAACAGGCAGTGCAGGCCGTGAACCTGCAGAAGCTGCAATTGCGTGCGCCGCGCGACGGCGTGGTCGATGCCTTGCCTTACCGGCAGGGCGACCAGGCGCCGGTCGGCGCGCCGCTGGCGGTGATGCTGGTCGGCGAGCGCCCCTATGCGCGCGTCTACCTGCCGCAGCCATTGCGGTTGCAGGTCAAGGTCGGGCAGGTCGCGCAGGTGCACCTGGAAGGGCAAGGCGCTGCGTTGAAGGGGCATGTGCGCTTGATCCGCAGCGAGCCTTCATTTACTCCGTACTACGCACTGACCGGTGACGACGTCGCGCGCCTGAGCTACCTCGCCGAGATCGAAGTGGACGCTCCCTCCGACATGCAGAATCTGCCGGCGGGAATGCCGGTGCAGGTGAGCTTCTGAACACCGGCAACGACATCGCGGTGCATGCCCAGGGCCTGACCCGCCGCTTCGGCGAGCTGCTGGCCGTGGACAACGTCGACCTGACCGTACCGCGCGGACAGGTATACGGTTTTCTGGGCCCGAACGGGTCTGGCAAGTCGACCACCATCCGCATGCTGTGCGGCCTGCTGGAACCCAGCGCAGGGCAGATCGAGGTGCTGGGGTTGGCGGTTCCCGAGCAGGCCGAAGCGCTGCGCCGACGCATCGGCTACATGACCCAGCGCTTCTCGTTGTATGAAGATCTGTCGGTGCGCGAGAACCTGGAGTTCCTCGCCGCCATCCAGGACCTGCCGCGCGCACAGGCCCGGCAGCGGGTCGACGAACTGCTGCAGCAATACCGGCTGCAGGACCGCCAGCCACAACTGGCTGGCACGCTCAGTGGTGGCCAGAAGCAGCGCCTGGCCCTGGCCGGTGCCGTGGTGCATTCGCCCGAACTGCTGTTCCTGGACGAGCCGACCAGTGCGGTCGATCCCGAATCGCGCCGCGATTTCTGGGAAGCCCTGTTCGAGCTGGCTGATGCCGGCACCACGGTGCTGGTGTCGACCCACTACATGGACGAGGCCGAGCGCTGCCACCGGCTGGCGATCCTTGATCGTGGCGCACTGGTGGCCGATGGCACGCCGGCCGAACTGTGTGCACGGCTGGACGGCCGCACGCTGCAGGTCACCTCGACGCAGCCGCGTCAGGCCAGCCGCGCACTGTCTGAGCTGCCCGGCGTGCTGAGCGTGGCGCAGATCGGCACCCAGCTGCGGGTATTGTGCAGCGAGGATGTCGCGGACGCCGCCGCATTGCGGCGCGCGCTGGCCAGCGCCGATCCGCAGGCCCGCATCGAGGCGGTGGCACCGAACCTGGAAGACGTGTTCGTGGCGGCCACCCGCGGCCGTGGCCGGGAGCCGGCAGCATGAACCTGCGCCGCCTGTGGGCGATCATGCTCAAGGAGCTGCGGCAGCTGCGCCGCGACCGCATCACGCTGGCGATGATCGTCGGCATTCCGGTGATGCAGCTGCTGCTGTTCGGCTACGCGATCAATCTCAACCTGCGCCATCTCAACGCCGGTGTCGCCGACCAGGCCAACAGCGCGGCGTCACGCGCGCTGGTGCAGGACATGGTCGCCACCGGCGTGATCACGCCGCGCAGCGAGGCGTACACGCCCGATCAACTGATGCAGGCGCTGCGCCGTGGCGAAATCAGTGTCGGCATCGTGGTGCCGGCCGACTTCGAGCGTCGTCGCTTCGATGGACGCGAGGCGGTACAGGTGCTGGTCGACGGCAGCGACACCGTGGTGCAGAGCGCAGCGATCCAGCTGGCACAGGTGCCGCTGGATACGCGCCCGACCAGCAACACGCGGCCGCTGCGCGAAGGCAGCATCGCTGGTGGTCCGATCAGCGTGACCAGCTTCTACAACCCGCAGCGGCGTTCGGCGGTGAACATCGTGCCGGGCCTGATCGGGGTGATCCTGACCATGACCCTGGTGATGTTCACGGCCGTAGCGGTGGTGCGCGAACGCGAGCGCGGCAACATGGAACTGCTGATCGCCACACCGGTGTCGCGCAGCGAACTGATGGTCGGCAAGGTGCTGCCCTATGCGGCCATCGGTCTGCTGCAGACCACGCTGGTATTGGTGCTGGGCACCTGGCTGTTCCAGGTGCCGATCCGCGGCAGCCTGCTGGACATCTATCTGGCAGCGGTGCTGCTGGTGCTGGCCAACCTGGCGCTGGGCCTGCTGATCTCAACGCGCGCGCGCTCGCAGTTCCAGGCGATGCAGATGACGTTGTTCCTGTTCCTGCCGTCGATCCTGTTGTCGGGCTTCATGTTCCCGTTCGCCGGCATGCCACGGCCGGTGCAGTGGCTGGCCGAAGTGCTGCCGCTGACCCACTTCCTGCGCCTGGTGCGCGGCATCATGCTGCGCGGCGCCTCGCTGTGGGAGCTGTGGCACGATGCGCTGGCGCTGCTGGCCTTCATCGTGGTGATGATGACGCTGGCGATCCTGCGTTTCCGCAAGCGATTGGATTGAGGCATGCCATCCGGTAGTGCCGGCCGCTGGCCGGCATCAACTCCGGTGGGTGCCGACCGTTGGTCGGCACACCCTAACCTTATTCCGCCACCACCCGCGCGCGCAGCGAATTGGTCAGCGCTTCGGTGATCACCACGTCCACGAACTGGCCGATCAATCGTGCCGGCGCCGGGAAATTCACCGAACGCATGTTCTCGGTTTTGCCGGTCAGTTCGTTCGGGTTCTTCCGCGAGGGCCCTTCCACCAGCACGGTCTGCACGGTACCGACCATCTTCTCGGAAATGCCGGCAGCGTGCGCATTGATGCGTTCCTGCAGGCGCGACAGGCGCGCGTGCTTCTCGGCATCGCTGATCGTGTCCTCCAGATCCGCAGCCGGTGTACCCGGGCGACGCGAATAGATGAAGGAGAAGCTGTGGTCGAAGCCGATGTCCTCGATCAGCTTCATGGTCTTCTCGAAGTCGGCATCGGTCTCGCCGGGGAAACCGACGATGAAGTCCGAGCTGATCGAGATGTCCGGGCGCACCGCGCGCAGCTTGCGGATCTTCGACTTGAATTCCAGTGCGGTGTAGCCACGCTTCATCGCCGACAGCACGCGGTCGCTGCCTGCTTGTACCGGCAGGTGCAGGAAGTTGGCCAGCTGCGGCACGTCGCGGAACGCGTCGATCAGCGAATCGCTGAACTCCAGCGGATGCGAGGTGGTGAAGCGGATGCGGCCGACGCCATCGATCTCGGCGATGGTGCGGATCAGCAGGCCGAGGTCGGCGAACTCGCCGTCCCCATAGGGCCCACGGTAGGCGTTGACGTTCTGGCCGAGCAGGTTGATCTCACGCACGCCCTGTGCAGCCAGCTGCGCCACCTCCACCACCACGTCCTCGAACGGGCGGCTGACTTCGGTACCGCGGGTGTAGGGCACCACGCAGAACGAGCAGTACTTGGAACAACCTTCCATGATCGAGACGAAGGCCGAAGCACCTTCGGCGCGTGGCTCGGGCAGGCGGTCGAACTTCTCGATCTCAGGGAAGCTGATGTCCACCTGCGGGCGCTTCTGCTCGCGTCGTGCACGGATCAGTTCCGGCAGGCGGTGCAGAGTCTGCGGGCCGAACACCAGGTCGACGAACGGCGCGCGCTTGATGATTGCCTCGCCTTCCTGTGAAGCGACGCAGCCGCCCACGCCGATGATGACCTCGCGGCCCTTGTTCTTCAGGCCCTTCCATACGCCCAGCTGGCTGAATACCTTCTCCTGCGCTTTCTCGCGGATGGAGCAGGTATTGACCAGGATGACGTCGGCGTCGTCCGGGCTGTCGGTCAGTTCCAGCCCATCGCTGGCGGCAAGCACGTCAGCCATCTTGGCCGAGTCGTACTCGTTCATCTGGCAACCGTGGGTCTTGATGTACAGCTTGCCTTTCACCTGGTCGGGCTTGCGCGGACCGGCGGGCAGGGCAACGAGCGGGGTACCACCCGGCGTGGAGGGCGGAAAGACGTCTGGCGTCCCGGTCATGGCGCTTAATCCATTCGGGTGGCGGGAAAGCGGGCAATTCTACCCGCATCCCAGCGCGTGCGCCGGCCCAGTAGAGCCAGGCCATGCCTGGCTGCTTTCCGTCCCGCAGGCACGGCGGGCGGGTCATCCACGCATGGCGTGGATCTACTGGAATTCCGGGTCCGCCCCCCCGGTAGCGCCCGGCCGCGCCCGTCGGCATGCCTCAGGCCGCTGCCAGCTCCGCATCGATCTGCCGCGAACGGTCGAAAGCGGTCATCGCACTCATCCGTGCAATGTAATCAGCCGTTGCCGGCGCCGGCTGCACCAGGCCGAAGGCGGTGGTCCAGGCCAGCGCATTGCCCCACAGCACGTCGGCGGCGCTCATCGTCTCGCCGAGCAGGTACGGCCCCTGTGCCAGCTGGGCTTCGATCACCTGCAGCACCGTCTCCGCGTCGTTGTAGGGCGACATCAGGCGCGGCGGCGGCTCGCGGTGCATTGCCTTGTCGATCATCGCCGGCTCGAAACAGGCGCCGTAGAAGGCCATCCAGCGCAGGTAGGGGCCGCGCAGGGCGTCGCCGATCGGCGGGGCCAGCCCGGCTTCCGGGTACAGGTCGGCCAGGTACAGGTAGATCGCCACCTGTTCGGTCACCAGTGCGCCGTTGTGGACGATGGCCGGCACCTTGCCCATCGGGTTGATGGCCAGGTAGGCCGGAGCCAGATTGGCGCCGGCCTTCAGGTCCAGCACCTGCATGCGGTAGTCGGCACCCAGCGCTTCGAGCAGGGCCACGGCGCCGCTCGAGCGTGAACGGGCGGCGTGGTACAGGGTGATCTGGCGGGATGTCATGGCATTGCTCCTTGCGGTGGGTGGTGAACTGGAGCTCATCCTGGGGCACTATTGCGGACGACTTCTGTCCTCGATCCTTCATGCGCCATACCGCCCATCGACTGTTGCGCCTGATCGCCCTGCTGCAGGCCCGTCGCCAGTGGTCCGGGGCCGAGTTGGCCGAGCGCATGGGCGTGGACCGGCGCAGCATCCGTCGTGACATCGAGCGCCTGCGCGAACTGGGCTATCCGGTGCAGGCCTCATCCGGGGTTGGCGGCGGCTACCAGCTGGGGGCAGGGGCACCCGTACTTCCCATGCTGTTGGATGAGGAAGAGGCGACCACCCTGGCCATCGCCCTGCGCGCGGCCTCGGCCACCGTCGCCGGCATTGACGACACCGCGCGTGGCCTGCTGTCCAAGCTCGACCCGCTGGTGCCGACCCGTCGCCGCCAGCAGGCCGGCGAGGTGCATGCAGCGACGGCCACCCTGTCCGATCTTCCGTCCACCGATGCGCGCGTGCTCGGGCGGCTGGCCCAGTACTGCCGGCAGGCGTCGCGGCTGGCCTTCGAATACCGCAGCGCACAGGAGGCCGTCACCCAGCGCGAGGTCGAGGCCCAGCACCTGGTCAACTACGGGCGGCGCTGGTACCTGCTGGCCTGGGATCTGGGCCGGCAGGACTGGCGCACCCTGCGCGTGGACCGGATGGGCGAGGTGCGTGAGTGCTCCGAGCCGGGCATGCACCGGCGCACCCCGGCGCCGCCGGACGTGATGGTGCGGCAGGCGGTCAGCCAGGCCCCGTTCGCGCTGCAGGCCATCGTCCGTCTGGCCGGCAGCCGCGCCGAGCTGGAAGGTCGCATTCCACCCTGGTGCGGGGTGCTGGAGGCGGACGGCACCGAGCACTGCCTGCTGCGCATGGGTGCTGAGAGCCGGGGCATGATGCTGGCGCAGATCCTGAGCCTGGACCGCGTGCCGGTGGCGCTGTGGACCACCCCGCCGGGCCTGCGCGACGAACTGGCCCAGCGCCTGGCCGGGCTGGGCCAGGTGCTGGCTGTGCCGCCGGTCACAGGCTGAGCCACATCGCTTGGCAAGCCCCGGCGAAGCTGGGACACTCGCCGCCATGAAGGGGATACTGGGGACAACGGCGATCATCATCGCTGCGCTGACCGCTGCGCCGGCCAGCGCCGGAACCCTGTACAAGTGCCAGGGCCCTGACGGCGTCACCAGTTATGTGAGCAAGCGGGTGGCCGGTGCGCGCTGCAGCACCATCAGCTACAGCCGCGACACCCGTCCGGCGCCGCGCCCGGTGGTGGCCGCGCCAAGGCCGACGCCGACCGCGGTGGCCAGCATTGAACGCAATCCGGTGGCCGTTGCCGCGAGCGCCGCAACGCCGGCAGCGGCCGCGCCGACACCTGCATCCGCGCCCGCAGCTGCTCCAGCACAGCCGGTCGCCCCGCGCGCCGGACGCATGGTCAGCGGCCAGGTCTATTCCTTCATGAAGGACGGCGTGCGCCACTACACCAGTGCGCGCCCGACCCAGGTGGCCAACCTCGGCCCGGTGCGGACCATCCGCTACAGCTTCATGGAGCGCTGCTACGCGTGCGGGGTCAATCCACGCGTGGACTTCGGCACCGTGCGCCTGAACACCTCGGCCTTCCAGGCCGAGATCACCTCGGCCGCGCGCGAGTTCGGCGTGGAAGAGGCTGTGGTGCGCGCGATCATCCACGCCGAGTCGGCCTACAACCCGACCGCGCTCAGCCGCGCGGGTGCGCAGGGCCTGATGCAGCTGATGCCGCCGACCGCTGCCCGCTTCGGGGTCAGTGATTCCTACGATGCCGGGCAGAACATCCGTGGCGGCGTGCAGTATCTTGCGTGGTTGTTGAAGCGCTTCAATGGCGATCTGACCCTTGCCGCAGCTGGCTACAACGCTGGCGAAGGCGCGGTCGACCGCCACGGTGGCGTACCGCCCTACAGCGAAACCCAGTACTACGTGCGCCGGGTCGGGCAGCTGGCCGAGCGTTACCGCACCGCATTGACGCACCAGTAGTGCCGGCCGCTGGCCGGCAACCCCTGGGCAATGGCCGGTACCGACCGGCCGCTGGCCGGCAACCCCGCAATCAATGTTGTTGCAATGCGTTGTGTGGCGCGCGACGGTTCCGCTACACTCGACCGTGATTCAATGCGGCTCTGGCCCCCACCGGATCCGCTGGCAGCCTTAAAGCTACCTAATCAATATCGGAGTGCCGGATGGCCAACGATGGGGTACACGATCCAGTCAACACCGGACGTCGGCGTTTTCTTTCTGCCACCACAGCCGTGGTGGGCGCCGTCGGCGTCGGATTCACCGCAGTTCCTTTCATCAAATCCTGGAACCCCAGTGCCCGCGCCAAGCTTGCCGGCGCACCGGTGGTGGCCGACATCAGCGCCCTGCAGGAAGGCCAACGCCTGATCGTGGAATGGCGTGGCCAGCCGATCTGGATCGTCAAACGGTCCAAGGCGATCCTCGATGCGCTGCACGGGCTGGACGGCCGTCTCAAGGACCCCGAGTCCGGCGAGAAGGACCAGCAGCCGGAGTACGTGCTGAAGCAGAACCCCGAGCTGCGCTCGATCAAGCCGGACATCTCCGTGCTGGTCGGCCTGTGCACGCACCTGGGCTGCTCGCCGGAAATGGTCGCCGAGATCCGGCCTGAACCCTACGACCCGCAGTGGAAGGGCGGCTACTTCTGCCCCTGCCACAAGTCGCGCTTCGATATGTCCGGCCGCGTCTTCAAGGACGTGCCGGCGCCGATCAACCTGAAGGTGCCCGCGCACCACTACCAGGACGACAACACCATCATCATCGGTGTCGATCCGCAGGGGGCTGCCTGATGGCCAATATCCTCAGCCGTACCGCCAGCGGCGTGGCCGACTGGGTCAATGCCCGGGCACCGGGCCTGATGCCGGTGTACCGCAAGCACGTCAGCGAGTACTACGCGCCGAAGAACTTCAACATCTGGTACTACTTCGGTTCGCTGGCGCTGCTGGTGCTGGTCAACCAGATCGTCACCGGCATCTTCCTGACGATGCACTACAAGACCAACGCCGCCGAGGCGTTCGGCTCCATCGAATACATCATGCGGGACGTGGAGTGGGGCTGGCTGATCCGCTACATGCATTCCACCGGGGCCTCGCTGTTCTTCATCGTGGTCTACCTGCACATGTTCCGCGGCCTGATGTACGGCAGTTACCAGAAGCCGCGCGAGCTGGTGTGGATCCTCGGCATGCTGATCTACCTGGTGCTGATGGCCGAAGCCTTCATGGGCTACGTGCTGCCGTGGGGGCAGATGTCGTTCTGGGGTGCGAAGGTCATCATCTCGCTGTTCGGCGCGATACCGGTCATCGGCAACGGCCTGACCGAATGGATCATGGGCGACTACCTGCCCAGTGACGCCACGCTCAACCGCTTCTTCGCGCTGCACGTCATCGCCCTGCCGCTGGTGCTGCTGCTGCTGGTGGTGCTGCACCTGGGTGCGCTGCACGAAGTGGGGTCCAACAACCCCGACGGCGTGGAGATCAAGAAGGGGCCGAAGGGCAACCGCTGGTCGCCGAACGCGCCGGCCGATGGCATTCCCTTCCATCCGTACTACACGCTCAAGGATGGCGTCGGCGCCGGCTTCCTGCTGATCATCGCCGCCTTCATCATCTTCTTCGCACCGGCCTTTGGTGGCCTGTTCCTGGAGCATGACAACTTCACCGAGGCCAACCGCCTGGTGACGCCCGAGCACATCAAGCCGGTCTGGTATTACACGCCGTACTACGCGATGTTGCGCGTGGTGCCCAACAAGCTGGGCGGCGTGCTGGTGATGTTCTCGGCCATCGCGATCCTGTTCCTGGTGCCGTGGCTGGACCGTGCGAAGGTCAAGTCCTACCGCTACCGCGGCGTGCTCTCGAAGGTGCTGCTGGGCGTGTTCGCCGTGTGCTTCGTCTGGCTGGGCGTGATCGGTTCCGGCCCCGGTACCGATGCGCATGAAACCTACGTCGGGCGGGTGCTGACCTTCCTGTACTTCGCGTTCTTCATCACCATGCCGGTATGGACAAGGTTGGACAGGACCAAACCGGTACCGGAGAGGGTGACCACCCATGACTGATCGCTGGATGGTCCGGCTGGCCCTGACGGCCACCCTGATGCTGGGCAGTTTCCTGGCCTCCGCCGCCGAAGGTGGCACCAAGCTGCTGCAGGCCGGCAACGATCTTGGTGACCGCGCCTCGCTGCAGCGCGGCGCGCAGCTGTACATGAACTACTGTTCCGGCTGCCACGCGCTGAAGTACCTGCGCTATTCGCGCATGGCGCAGGACCTGGGGCTGAGCGAGGAAGAGGTGATGGCCAATCTCAACTTCACCGGCTCGGCGATCGGTGACCCGATCCCGGTCGCGATGCCCAAGGAACAGGCGGAAAAGTGGTTCGGCAAGATGCCGCCGGACCTCAGCCTGATCTCGCGGGTACGCGGCAGCGACTGGGTCTACACCTACCTCAAGTCGTTCTACCTGGACAGCAGCCGGCCGCTGGGCTGGAACAACGCGCTGTTCGCCAACGCGTCCATGCCCAACCCGCTGTGGGAAATGCAGGGCCTGCAGCATGCCGTGCATGGCAAGCCGGAGGCGCCGGGCATGGACCCGCCGGTGACCGGCCTGCGCCTGGAAACGCCAGGCAACGTCGATGCCGGACAGTACGACCAGGCCGTGCGCGACATCACCAACTTCCTCGAATACGCCGGTGAACCGGCCGCGCTCAAGCGCCAGCAGCTGGGCGTGTGGGTAATCCTGTTCCTGGCCCTGCTGACCTTCCTGCTGTACCTGCTGAAGAAGGAATACTGGAAGGACGTTCACTGAATCTGCCGCCGACCATCGCACGGGCCTATTGGCTTTTGTGATGGTCGGTTGCACACTCGGGGAGGAGTCGATCGCTGGCACGGTGCCGGCGGCGCCGATGCGGCAGGCGGTCTCCTGTCGTGGGAGAGCCTTTGATGGCGGCGAGCGTACGCATGCGCAATACACTGACGCTGTTTTCCTCGAACGACGATGTACTGTGCCACCGTGTACGCTTGGTCCTGGCGGCCAAGGGTGTGACCTTCGACTTCGTTCCGGTCGATCCCCAGAACCCGCCTGAAGACCTGATCGACCTCAATCCGTACCACTCGGTGCCGACCCTGGTCGAACGCGAACTGGTGCTTTACGCCGCGTCGGTGGTCAGCGAATACCTCGATGAGCGCTATCCGCATCCGCCGCTGATGCCGGTCGATCCGCTGTCGCGTGCCCGCATCCGGTTGGCCATGCTGCGCATCGAGCACGACTGGGTGCCGCAGGTGCAGGCCATCCAGCTGGGCAACAAGACCCAGGCCGAGGCCGGTCGCAAGCGCCTGAAAGAACTGCTGACGGCCTCGTTGCCATTGTTCAAGGCCAGCAAGTTCTTCCTCAACCCGGAAATGAGCCTGGCCGACTGCGCGATGGCGCCGATCATCTGGCGCCTGCAGTCGCTGGATGTGCCGCTGCCGAAGGACGGCAAGGCGATTGAAGACTACGGCAACCGCATCTTCCGCCATCCGGGTTTTGTCCGCAGCCTGACCGACCAGGAAAAGAAGCTGCGCGATCTGCCGGGCTGATCCCGTCTTGCTTTACCCGTCTGCACGCCGACCGGCGTGCAGGCGATCTGCCCCGGCGGGGCGCCGGGCGCGTACACTTCACGCATGACCGAAGACTTCTTCCACATGACCAGCCACCGCCCGTACCTGCTGCGGGCGCTGGTGGAATGGATCAACGACAACCAGCTGACCCCGCACATCCTGGTCGACGCCGGCGTCCCCGGCGTGCAGGTCCCGCCTTCGGCGGTCAAGGATGGCCGGGTTGTGCTCAACATCGCCGAACGCGCTGTCGTGCGGCTGATGATCGACAACGAGATGGTGAGCTTCTCGGCGCGCTTCTCCGGCACCAGCTACCCGGTGCAGGTGCCGATCAGCGCCGTGCTGGCCGTCTACGCCCGCGAGACCGGGCAGGGCATGGCACTGCCGGATGACATTCCGGGCAGCGAAACTGCGCCGACCAGCGACGAACTGCTGCACGAGGAAGGCACGCCGCCGGACGATACCCCGCCGGCCAGTCCGCCGCCCAAGGGTCGCCCGAACCTGCGCGTGGTCAAGTAATCCCTCTGACGCCGCCCCTCAAGGGTGGCGTTTTTCATTTGATGGCTTAAGCGGTGGGGGCCGACCGTTGGTCGGCACGCCGCTGCCGCTGCGCGCGCCGGGCATGGCCCGGCGCTACCGCCTAGATGTCCTCGGCATCGTCCACATCCGCGCGGATCTGGCTGATCCGCGCCGCGCCCGGGCCAGTGAACGAGATCAACTGGTCGCCGCGCAGCACCATGCGGCCCACGTGGCGATCGATGCCATCGTAGGAATACTCGAACTTGAACGTGCGCTCGAAACCGAGCCGGCCATCCTCGCCGCGCGACAGGCGCAGGCCGGTGGCATGCACCGCCTGGTCCAGCCATTGCACGTCGGCTGCGCGGCAGGCATTGCGACCCAGCTCGACCGCGCGCTCGGCGGCCGAACGCGCAGCGTTCCAGAAGAAGTAGATAATTCCGCCGGCAATCAGCAACAGCAGCAGGGTGGGCATGGCGTCAGCCGTCAGAGGTCGATTCCGCAAAGATGGCGGCGAACGTGCGCTGGATCAAGCGCTGGATTCACCGCCGCGGCTGCGGTTCGCTGGATACCGGTTGCGCGGGCACGATGACCGGTTGCGGTGTCGGGGCGGGCTGCATCGGCGTCGCAGTGGGAGAGGGCATCACCAGCGGTGATGTGGCGGTCAACTGCAGCAGCGCTGCCCAGTCCTGCCGGTTGAAGCTGCATTCGTCCTCGCGGCCCGGCGTGCAGCTGGGGTCGATGCCGGTGCTGTTGCGTTCGCGCGCGGGCGGCAGCTTGATCAGCCCGGTGCGGTCCAGCGGCAGCAACCGCATCGCCACGGTGTTCATCACATTGCCACCGACCAGGTACAGGGTCTGGTCGCCGCCAAGATTGGCCGCTACCACCACTTCGCAATGTGATTTCCAGTGGCCCACCGAGCCATTGCCCAGTGCCTGCACCAGCCCGCTGTAGCTGAGCGTGGTGCTGCGGTCGCGCAGGAAGCACAGCAGGTCGCCCGGTGCGGGCTTTGCGGTCGCGGGATCGACCAACCGGTACGGCACGCCCGAGGGGCCGCCCTGGTACGCGGCACGGATGTAGTCGATGTGGCGTGGCGAGGTGTTGAACCCGGGAACGCCGGACTGCACCATCACCCAGGAAATGAACGCGGCCGACCAAGGGTTGTCGACCAGGAAGGCGCGGCAGTCGCTGTCGGTGTAGCGCGTGCCCAGCGGTGCCAGGCAGCTGCTGGCGCCGGCGATGCTGCCCATTGCGTTGAGCGTGCCGCTGTTGCGCCAGTAGCCGGCCACGCGCTGCCAGGCGATCAGGCCGTTGTCGGCCAAGTGATCGCTTTCGGCCTCGGTGACACTGAGGCTGGCGGCGCGGCCATCGCGATCAATGAAGGGCCGGAACCACAGCCGGTGCTCGTTGCAGGCGGTATTGCGGATGGCCACCGCTAACGGGCTCAGGCCGAAGCGGGGCGGCACATCGCAGGCTTCGGCGGCCGCTGCGGACAAGGGGGCTGCGGCCAGCAGCAGGCAGGCAGGCAAGAGCATCCGGCGCATGCGCGGCTCCTGTGGGGGATGACCGCAGCGTCGCAGCGCTGTCGTGAACGCCGGGTGTGAGAACCGGGTCAGGCCTCAGCCCGGCGGCGGGCCCAGCTTCAGCGACAGATCAATCGCCTGCACGTGCTTGGTCAGGCCGCCAATGGAAATGCAGTCCACGCCGTCCTCGGCGATCGAACGCAGGCCACCGAGTCCGACGCTGCCGGAGACTTCCAGCGGGATGCGGCCCGCCGTGATGCGCACCGCCTCGCGGCGCAGGTCGGGGCTGAAGTCATCCAGCAGGATGCGTTCGCAACCGGCTTCCAGCGCCTGGCGCAGCTGTGCCAGGTCTTCCACCTCGACCACCAGCGGCAGCGCGGGCCATTGCCGGCGCGCGGCAGCCACGGCTGCGGCGAGCGAACCGGCAGCGCGGATGTGGTTTTCCTTCAGCATCACCGTGTCGTACAGGCCGAAACGATGGTTCTCTCCACCGCCGCAGCGCACCGCGTACTTCTGCGCCAGGCGCAGGCCGGGCAGGGTCTTGCGGGTGTCGAGGATGCGCGTGCCGGTGCCGGCCACGGCCGCCACGTAGCGCGCGGTGGTCGTGGCGGTGCCGGACAGCGTCTGCAGGAAGTTCAGCGAAGTGCGCTCGGCGCTCACCAGGCTGCGGCTGCGCCCGTGCAGCAGCGCCAGTACGGTGCCGGCGGTGACCGTGTCGCCCTCGGAGACATGCCATTCGATGCGCACGTCCGGGTCGAGCGCGCGATGGGTGGCGTCGAACCAGGGGCGGCCGGCGATCACCCCGTCCTGCTTGCACAGCAGGTAAGCGCTGTCGGCCTGGTCGGGCAGCAGGGCGGCGGTGACGTCACCGCTGCCCAGGTCCTCGGCCAGCGCACGCGCGACATCGGCGGCGACAACGGCCGCATCCGGCGTCGGCAGCGCGCTCATGCGGCCGGGAAGTCGGCGATCTGGGCGGTCGGGATGGCTTCCTCGGCCAGCAGCACCGGGATGCCGTCGTCAACGCGGAACACCTGCTTGCGGTCGCGGGTGACCAGCGCTTCGCGCAGCGGCTGCGCCAGCGGGTTGCCATCGGCCTTGTTCACCGCGCCGGCGGAAATGGCCTTGTTGAGGGCTTCCAGGCCCTTGCCATCCAGCAGGGACAGGGGCTGGCGGGTGTCCGGTGACACCAGCAGGTCGAGCAGCTTGCGATCCATGGTTCTTCGTCTTGCGTGGAAGATGGCTAGAATACGTCTTTAAGGCAGGTGACGGCCAATGACCCCCAACCCGATCGCGCCGCTTGTCGGCATCGTCATGGGTTCCCGTTCCGACTGGGAAACCATGCAGCACGCCGCCCAGAAGCTTGAAGCTCTGGGTGTTCCGTTCGAAGTGAAGGTAGTGTCCGCGCATCGGACGCCGGATGTATTGTTCAGTTACGCCGAGCAGGCGGGCCCGCGTGGCCTGCGCGCGATCATCGCCGGTGCCGGCGGGGCCGCGCACCTGCCGGGCATGATCGCCGCCAAGACCGCCGTGCCGGTGCTGGGCGTGCCGGTGCAGTCCAAGGCCCTCAACGGCATGGATTCGCTGCTGTCGATCGTGCAGATGCCGGCCGGCATCCCGGTCGCCACCTTTGCCATTGGCAACGCCGGCGCTTCCAACGCCGCGCTGTTCGCCGCCGCGATGCTGGCCAGTGACCAGCCGGCGATCGGCCAGGCGCTCGACGCGTTCCGCGCACGCCAGACCGAAGACGTGATGGCCCACGACGATCCGCGCCAATGAGCCTGACCGTCGGCATTCTGGGCGGCGGCCAGCTCGCCCGCATGATGGTACTGGCCGGTGCGCCGCTGGGATTGCGCTTCGAACTGTACGACCCCGCAGCCGACGCCTGCAGCGGCCCGCTGGCGCCGCTCACCGTCGGTGCCTTCGATGACCGCCAGGCGCTGGCGGATTTCGCGGCCAAGGTCGACGTGGTCACGTTCGATTTCGAGAACGTGCCGGCCGACAGCGCGCAGTTCCTGGCCGACCGCGTGCCGGTCTACCCGCCGCCGGCCGCACTGGCCGTGGCCCAGGACCGGTTGAGCGAGAAGACCCTGTTCCAGCAGCTGGGCATTCCGCTGCCGGCCTTCGCTGACATCCGCAGCCGTGACGAGTTGGCCGCGAAGGCTGCCGAGTTCGGTCTGCCGTGCATCCTCAAGACCCGCCGCCTCGGTTACGACGGCAAGGGTCAGTTCCGCCTGCGCAGCGAGGCCGACATCGATGCCGCATGGGATGCGCTGGGTGCGCAGGTCGAGCGTACTGGTCTGATCCTGGAAGGCTTCGTGGCCTTCCAGCGGGAGGTCAGCGTGGTTGCCGTGCGTGGCCGCGATGGCAGCTTCGAGGCCTGGCCGGTCACCGGCAACTGGCACGTCGACGGCGTGCTGTCGGCCAGCGTGGCGCCGGCCGTGTTGTCGGCCGCCGAGCACGAGGCTGCGATCGGCTATGCCCGTCGCGTCGCCGAGCACCTGCAGTATGTCGGCGTGTTCGCGCTGGAGCTGTTCTGCCGCGATGGCGAGCTGTTGGCCAACGAGATGGCGCCGCGCGTGCACAACTCCGGCCACTGGACCATCGAAGGCAGCGAGACCTCGCAGTTCGAGAATCACCTGCGCGCTGTGCTGGGCCTGCCGCTGGGCAGCACCCGCATGCTCGGCCATGCCTGCATGCTGAACTGGCTGGGCGCGATGCCGGACCCGGCGCCGGTGCTGGCCCAGGCCAGCGGCCACTGGCACGACTACGGCAAGGAGCCGCGTGAGGGCCGCAAGGTCGGTCATGCCACGCTGCGCGATGATGCTGCTGATGCACTGGCCGATGCACTGGACCAGGTGGGTCTGGAGCTGGGACGTCAGGCCCAGGTGGCGCCGGCGGTAGACGCGCTGCGCAACCGCTGAACCCGGTAGTGCCGGCCGCTGGCCGGCAATGCAACGATGTGGCGCGCCGGTGCAGGCATCGGCGCAACATTCCCGGTGGTAGCGTGGAGCTCCTTTCACAGGAGTCACGACCATGCTCGACTGGAATGCCTACCGCAAGGAACTGAAGGGCCGCATCGGCGAGATCGGCAAGCTCTCGCCGGATACGGTCAAGGGCTATGCCACCCTGGCCAATGCCGGCGCCCAGACCAACCACCTGGATGCCAAGACCCGCGAGCTGATCGCGCTGGCCGTGGCAGTGACCACCCGCTGCGACGGCTGCATCACCGTGCATGTGGATGCAGCGCTGAAGCACGGCGCCAGCCGCGAGGAAATCGCCGAGGCGCTGGGCGTGGCAGTGTCGCTCAATGCCGGCGCGGCGCTGGTGTACTCGGCGCGGGTCATGGACGCGGTGGCCGCGCACGAGAGCGCGTGAAGCTCCGTACTGTTTCCCGGTAGTGCCGGCCGCTGGCGGGCGGATCGGGTATGGTCGTGCGCGTATGGGGATGCCGGCCAGCGGCCGGCACTACCCCGTGGCGGAGCCGCTGCCTCAGCGCAGCTGGCTTTCGGCGAATTCCCAGTTGACCATCTGCCAGAACGCGTCCAGATAGCGCGCGCGATCATTCTGGTAGTCGGTGTAGTAAGCGTGCTCCCAGACGTCGCAGCACAGGAGCGGGGTGCTTTCGCCGGTCAATGGCGTGCCGGCGTTGCGGGTGGCCTGCAGGCCCAGCTGCCCGCCCGGATGCTGCACCAGCCACACCCAGCCCGAGCCGAACAGGCCCAGTGCGGTGCGGTTGAATTCCTCGCGCAGGCGCTGCACGTCGCCGAACTGGCGCTTGACCAGCTCGCCCAGCCGCCCCTGCGGCTCACCGCCGCCGCGCGGGCGCAGGCACTGCCAGTAGAAGCCATGGTTCCAGGCCTGTGCGGCGGCATCGAACAGCGTGCCCTGGGCGTGGCGGACGATCTCTTCCAGTGACGCTTCCTCCCACTCGGTGCCGAGGATGCCGGCATTGACCGCATCCACGTAGGCGCGATGGTGGCGGCCGTGATGCAGTTCCACGGTCTGTGCGGACAGGTGCGGCTGCAGGGAGCCGGAAAGGTAGGGCAGGGCAGGCAATTCGACAGGCATGGACAGGTTCGTGGCCAGGGGGCGGCGGCAGCCGGTTCCATCCGCTTACAATGGCGGCTACCGTGGGCAGTCTAGCCGACCATCACGGTCGGTTTGTCCGACGAAGCAAGGAGTGTGGTTGTGGCGGTAATGCAGCAAATCCAGGCCGAGGTCGATCGTTACCCGCTCGTGCTGTTCATGAAGGGCACCCCGCAATACCCGATGTGCGGCTTCTCCAGCCGCGCCGTACAGGCGTTGATGGCGGCCGGCGCGGTCACCCTGCGCACCGTCAACGTGCTGGAAGAGCCCGAGATCCGCGCCAACCTGCCGCGCTTTTCCAACCTCCCGACCTTCCCGCAGCTGTTCATCAACGGTGAGTTGATCGGCGGCTGCGACATCGTGCTGGAGCTGTTCGAAGCCGGCGAGCTCAAGCGCATCGTCGAAGAGGCGACCCAGGGATGAGCGCCTGGCCATCGACGTCACCGACCGACGGGGTGCTCGATGGCCGCCCTTTGCAGGATCGCGTGGTACTGGTTGCAGGCGCCGGTGGTGGCTTGGGCAGTGCGGCGGCCGTTGCGGCCGCAGCGGCCGGTGCCACCGTGGTCCTGCTGGGCCGCAAGCCGCGCCGCCTGGACCGTGTCTACGCCCAGGTGCAGGCGGTCGGCCCGGAACCCCTGCTGTACCCGTTGGACCTGGAAGGCGCAGGCCCCGACGACTATGCCGAGCTGGCCCAGGCCCTGCAGCGCGAGCTGGGGCGGCTGGACGGCCTGTTGGTCTGTGCCGCCCACTTCCCGGGCCTGACCCCGTTCGAGCTGGCCGACCCGGCCAGTTTCGCCCGCGCGGTGCACGTTACCTTGACCGCGCCGGCCTGGCTGGCCCAGGCCTGCCTGCCACTGCTGCGGCAGCGCGAAGATGCGGCGCTGGTGTTTGCGGTCGATGCCCCCGACCGGGTCGGGCAGGCTTACTGGGGCGGTTACGGTGTGGCCCAGCATGGCCTGCGTGGCCTGATCGCCAGCCTGCACGACGAACTCGGCCGCAGCCCGGTACGGGTCAGTGGCCTGTACCCCGGCCCGCTGCGCACAGCCCTCCGGGCCCGGGCGTATTCCGTAGACCAGGACCCGGCCGCCCAAGGCCCGGAGGCCGCCGCCGCTGCGGCCGTGACCCTGTTGTCCGGTGCTGGCGCCACCTGGCGCGGCCGGATTCTCGATGCCAGCGGGGCGTCCCCGGCCGAGTGAGCGCCGGGGAAAGGCGGAGTGAAGAACCCGTCACGATTGCGTTGCGATCCGGTGCCGTTTGTCGCACAACCGTCACATTGATGGCGTAGCGTGTTAATCTAGTGTTAACCGTTGTGGCTTCCTTCAGCCAAGCGGTAGGGAACCCCAGATAAATGTCCGACCAGCCACCCGCAGGGCTGTTTGGATGCGCTTTTTTCCGCCATCGCCAACTCGCATCGAGGCTACCGAAAAATGACCCACCCACTCCGGATGTCCAAGCTCACCCTTGGTCTCGTGGCTGCGCTCGCCGCCGCTCCCGCCTTCGCCCAGAGCACCTCTGCCGGTGTCGGCGGCCAGGTGATGTCCGCCGCAGGCCAGCCTGTGGTCGGCGCTGAAGTCACCATCACCCACACCGAGTCGGGCACCGTTTCGCGTGCCACCACCGATGCGTCGGGTCGCTACAACGCGCGCGGCCTGCGCGTGGGTGGCCCGTACACCATCACCATCACCAAGTCCGGTGAAGGCACCAAGACCGAAGAGGGTGTCTTCCTGAACCTGAACCAGGTCAACACGGTCAACGCCAATCTGGGCGGTGATCTGGCCGCGACCAACCTGGACGCCGTGAACGTTGTCGCCACCGCCGGCGGCCTGGACCTGTTCAGCGCCACCAAGATGGGTAGCGGCACCAACGTGACGCGCGAAACGATGGACGCGCTGCCGTCGGCCAACCGCAACATCCAGGACTACATCCGCCTGGATCCGCGCATCTCGCAGGTCAGCAAGGCTGACGGCGCGATCTCGGCCGGTGGCCAGAACACCCGTTACAACGCCATCCGCATCGACGGCATCAGCGCCTCCGATCCGTTCGGCCTGGGCTCCAACAACCTGCCGACCGAGCGTCAGCCGGTGTCGATGGACGCCATCCAGGAAATCAACATCGACCTGGCCAACTACGACACCACCATCGCTGGTGGTACGGGTGCGGTGATCAACGCCGTGACCAAGTCGGGTACCAATGAATTCCACGGCACCGTGTACGGTTCGTACCGCGACAAGGACATGGTCCGTTCGCGTCTGGAAGGTGATCGTACGGACTTCAACGGCTTCAAGGACGAGAAGACCTACGGCATGACCTTCGGCGGCCCGATCGTCAAGGACAAGCTGTTCTTCTTCACCAACTACGAAAAGTACGAGCGTAGCGGTGGCGGCGTCAGCCTGAGCGAAAGCCCGTACAACAAGGATCCGGCGAAGGGTGGCATCAGCGACGCCGACATCTCGGCCGTGCAGAAGCGCATGGCGGAACTGGGTCATCCGGTGGGTAGCGTCAGCGACCTGAACAACAAGACCGAGATCGAAGAGTACGCGGTCAAGCTGGACTGGAACATCAACGAGAACCACCGTGCGGCCCTGCGCTACAACAAGATGAAGCAGGACGTCGTCCGCTTCCCGCAGGTCAGCAGCAGCGCACTCTCGCTGAGCGATTTCTGGTACACCCAGCCGACCCAGTACGAAACCTGGATGGGTGAGTTGTTCAGCGACTGGTCCGAGAACTTCTCGACCGAGTTCAAGATCTCGCACAAGGACTACTCGTCCAACCGCGTCGCTGCCTCGCACCTGCCGCAGATGCGCGTCCGTTTCGGCAACAACTCGCTGTACCTGGGTACCGAGCAGAACACCCACACCAACCTGGTCGAGTCGAAGGAACTGAGCGCCTTCGGTGCCGGTACCTGGTACGTCGGTGACCACACCATCAAGTTCGGTTTCGATTACACCGACAACGACCTGATGAACTTCTACGGCCGCAACCTGTACGGCGCGTATGACTTCCGTGACCTGGCCTCGTTCCTGAAGGGCACCGCGAACGGCTACCAGCTGCGCGTTCCGCGTCCGGGCGGCAGCCTGGATGACATTCCGGCCAAGTTCCATCTGAAGAACACCGGTCTGTTCATCCAGGATACCTGGGCGGTCAACTACAACCTGAGCCTGATGTTCGGCGTCCGCGTGGACATCCCGGACTTCACCAGCCAGACCAAGTACAACGCCGACATCCAGACGCTGTATGGTTACAACAACACCAAGCTGGTGGACAAGAGCCTGATCCAGCCGCGTGTCGGCTTCAACTACACCTTCGACAGCGATCGCCCGACCCAGCTGCGCGGTGGCGTGGGCCTGTTCGGCGGCGCTGCCCCGAACGTGTGGCTGGCAGGTGCTTACCAGAACACCGGCCTGAACTACGTCGAGTACAACGTTCCGGGTAATCCGGGTGGCTTCAGCGTCGATGCCGACAATCCGTTCATTCCGGACCCGTCGCGTATCGTTGCGCGCCAGAACGTCGACATCATCAACCCGGGCACCCGCCTGCCGTCGGTGTGGAAGGCCAACCTGGCCTTCGATCACGAACTGCCGTGGTACGGCATCGTGGCGTCGGCCGAACTGCTGTTCACCAAGGTCAAGGATGGCCTGTACTTCGAGCGCCTGGACCTGACCAATGGCAAGGGCAATGGCCCGACCTACGTGTCCGCACAGGACGGTCGTGAGATCTACTGGAACGACAAGGGCCTGAACCAGGCCAACAGCAAGATCGACAACCGCAGCGGCGACAACCTGGGCATGGAGAACGGCACCAACGGCGTGCTGAACCGCAACTACCGCCCGAACAACATCGGCGACGTGCTGCTCCTGCGCAACACCAACAAGGGCCGTGGCAGCCAGGCGACCTTCTCGCTGGCCAAGCCGCTGACCGAGAACTGGGGCTGGTCGCTGGGTTACACCTACACCCAGTCGAAGGAAGTGAGCCCGCTGACCAGCTCGCAGAACACCTCGAACTGGAACAACACCCAGATCCTGAACGCCAACGAGAACATCGCGTACAACTCGCGCTATGCGATCAAGGACCGTGTCACCGGTACCCTGGAGTGGAAGCACAACTTCTTCGGTGACAACGCCACCCGCGTCGGTCTGTTCTATGAAGGCCGTTCGGGCCGTCCGTACAGCTACGTGTTCTACAACGATGCCAACGGCGACAGCGCAATCGGCAACGACCTGTTCTACGTGCCGAAGGGCCCGGGCGACGTGATCTTCGTGGGTGGTGCAACCATGGAGCAGAAGTTCTTCGACTGGCTGGCGCAGAATCCGGAACTCGATGCTTACCGTGGCAGCACGGTGCCGGCCAACCAGCACCGCGCCAAGTGGGTCAACAGCTTCGATGTCCGCATCAGCCAGGAGTTCCCGGGCTTCGCGAAGACCCACAAGGGTGAGATCGCGCTGGACATCATGAATGTCGGCAACCTGCTCAACAAGAAGTGGGGCCTGATCGACGACTACGGCTTCTACGCCACCCGTCGCGTGGGCAACTTCGCAGGTATCGATCCGGCCACCGGCAAGTACGTGTACTCGTTCACCGGTGCGGATGATTCCTCGGTGCAGGAAAACAACAACGACAAGGGCAACACCGCCGTGTCGCGCTGGTCGATGCAGCTGACCGTGAAGTACAAGTTCTGATCCATCAGAGCCTGAAGCAGTAAGTGAAAACGGCCGGGGAAACCCGGCCGTTTTCCGTTCATGCGAAAGTCCTTGCAGGTCATCTGGCATCGGCGTAGCATCCAGAAATGTGCGCGGTGCCAACGCCGCCGATGCGGTCCCGGAAAGGCGAACGCGGGAAGCACACATCCAACGGTCGGGCTTCCCGGCCGTTTTGCTTTTTAAGGGGGCGGCAGTACAGTCGGAAACCTTGAAGGAAGCGAAAAATTGGACATGACCACGAACGAAAAATCAGCCCGTGCACTGCCGGTGCAGGATGCGCGGATCTACCCGCGCGGTGGGCTGGATGTGCTGTCGCGGGCCGAAGTGGCCCGCCTGCGCGATGCGTCTGCCGGCGGTATGCACGAGCTGCTGCGCCGCTGCGCGCTGGCCGTGCTGACCAGCGGCAGCGCCTCTGACGATCCGCGCGCGGCGCGCGATCTGTATCCCGATTTCGACATCCAGGTGGCGCAGCAGGATCGCGGCGTGCGCATCGACCTGGTCAATGCACCGGCGATGGCCTTCGTCGATGGCGAGATCATCCGCGGCGTCGCCGAACTGCTGTTCGCCGTGGTGCGTGACCTGGCCTACATGGCCATCGAGATGGGCCCGGCCTACGCGGCCGAGCTGGAGTCGTCCGAGGGCATCACCAACGCGGTGTTCGGCCTGCTGCGCAATGCGCGCATCCTCAACCCGGGCGACCCGAACCTGGTCGTGTGCTGGGGTGGCCATTCGATCTCGCGCGACGAGTACCTGTACACCAAGCAGGTGGGTTATGAGCTGGGCCTGCGCGGCCTGGACATCTGCACCGGCTGCGGTCCAGGCGCGATGAAGGGCCCGATGAAGGGCGCCACCATTGCCCACGCCAAGCAGCGCCGCACCGTGACGCGCTACATCGGCCTGACCGAGCCGGGCATCATCGCGGCCGAGTCGCCGAACCCGATCGTCAACCACCTGGTGATCATGCCGGACATCGAGAAGCGCCTTGAGGCCTTCGTCCGCATCGGCCACGGCATCATCGTGTTCGCCGGTGGCGTCGGCACCGCCGAGGAAATCCTGTACCTGCTCGGCATCCTGCTGCGCGAGGAAAACAAGGACCTGCCGTTCCCGCTGATCCTGACCGGCCCGACGGTGGCAGCGCCGTACTTCGAGCAGATCGATCGCTTCATCCGCCTGACCCTGGGCGATGCAGCCGCCGAGCGCTACGAGATCGTCATCGGCGACCCGGTGGCAGTGGCAAAGAAGATGGCCAACGGCATCAAGCGCGTGCGTGAGCACCGCCTGGCACAGAAGGACTCGTTCTTCTTCAACTGGTCGATCGAGATTCCGTGGGAGTACCAGCAGCCGTTCGTGCCGACCCACGAGGCAATGGCCGCGCTGGACCTGCACCACGGACGTGCCCCGCACGCGCTGGCGGCCGACCTGCGCCGGGCGTTCTCGGGCATCGTTGCCGGCAACGTGAAGGAAGACGGCATGCGCCGCATCGAGCAGTTCGGGCCGTTCCAGATCCACGGTGACCCGGACATGATGCAGGCCCTGGACGCGCTGCTGCGCGCCTTCGTCGAACAGCGCCGGATGAAGATCTCCGGCGAATACCAGCCCTGCTACCAGGTGCTGGCCTGAGCCTGCGCCGGCGCGATGGGGATCGCGCCGGGACAGGCAGGGGAGGGCGGGCCGTCAAGGTGTTGACGCCCGTCACCCCGGAATGACCGTTCATCCTGCCGCCGCTTGCCGGTGGCAGGGCGATGGCCCATCGTGGCCATCAACACGCTGGGGAGCGTCCAATGTCTTTGCGCCGGCAAAACGGCTTTACATTGATCGAGTTGATGGTCACGTTGACCGTCTTCGTGATCTTGGCGTCGATCGCCTATCCCAGTTTCCGCGGAATGATCCGCTCGAACCGCCTGGCGACCGCCAACAATGAACTGATTGCCCTGACAGGCCTGGCGAGAGGCGAAGGCATCCGCAACAGCCGTGGTGGTGGTGTCTGTGGCAGTACCGATGGCACCGGTTGCGATGGCGAATGGTCCAAGGGTGTCCTGGCCTGGTCGGATCTCGATGGAGATGGCCAGTTGGGGGGCACCGATACCGTGTTGCGGTTTTCGCAGGGCAACCCGCAGTTGAGTGTGGTGGGGCCCGCGGGTGCGACCATCGCGTTCGACGGTCGCGGCCGTCGCAGGGCGGCTGCGGACCAGACGCTGGTGCTGTCGCCGGACACCTGCAAGACCGGTGAGCCCAAGAGTACATTGACGATCAACCAGTCCGGCCAGGTCCGGGCGACCAAGGGAACCTGCTCATGAGCCGACGCAAGCTTGCCGGCCCGCGTTCTTCGCAGGGTGGTTTCAGCCTGATCGAGGTGATGGTGGCCATGCTGATCCTGGCGTTCGGCCTGCTGGGCTTCGCCTTGCTGCAGACCACCAACGTCCGCTTTGTGCAGAGTGCGAATTACCGCACCCAGGCCACCAATCTGGCCAATGACCTGATCGAACTGATGCGTGCCCAGCGCACCGATACCCTGGCCGGAGGTGCTTACTCCGCCGCTTCGTTCTCGGCCGGCTCGGTGACCGCGAAGGGCGCGTGCGCCTGGCCAACCGGTGCTGCGGTGACGCCGAAGACCAATGTCGCGCGATGGCAGTGCGAGGTCGTCAAAACGCTTGGCGAAAAGGCCAGCGCGGAGGTGAAGTTCACCCAGAGTACCGGTCAGGTAAGCGTCGCGATCACGTGGGGGGACCAGCGCTGGGACCCCGAGAATCCCGACAGCCTGACCACCTTTGGCTTGACCACTTTCCTGTGAACGTGCCCATGAGTCCGTCTTCGCGAATCCGCGGCTTGTCGCTGATCGAACTGATGATCGCCATGGTCATCGGCCTGGTGTTGATGCTGGGCATCACCCAGATATTCATTGCGTCCCGCGCGGCTTCGCGCCTGTCCGAGGGCGCTGCCCGGACCCAGGAGAATGCCCGTTTCGCGTTGGATTTCCTGCAGCGTGACCTGCGTATGGCCGGGCACTTCGGCTGCGTGAACGACCAGGCACATGTGATCAAGAACACGGGCGATGTCCGCTACAACCTGGGAATCGCTTCCGGCAGCGGTGATCCTCTGGACTTCTCTGTACCGGTACAAGGCTATGAAGCTGCCGGCACCGCGCCGACCAACACCCTGACCCTGGGCCGGGCATGGAGTGCCGCAGGCTCGGTGCCCAAGAGCATCACCGATCTGAAGCCGAAGCCGCTGCCCGGCAGCGACATTCTCGTGTTGCGGCTGCTGAGCCCGGAGGGAGCCGTGCTTGCCTCGGCAAGCGTGGACGGCACCGCCACCACGTTGACAGTGTCCAGCGACGGCATGGCGCGTCTCAAGGCCAACGCCGCAGGTACTCCCACCGTATTCGCGCTTGCAGATTGCACCCGCGCCGACGTGTTCTCGGGCGCCATCACAGGTTCTACGGTAAAGGTGGACAAGGTCGACCTGACGGGTTACTCGGTCAACAACGCAATGACCATGCTGTACCGCGCCGATGGCCTGGTGTACTACATCGCGACCAACGGCAACAATGAGCCATCGCTGTTCAGGGCACGTGCCAATGGCGCAGGTGGTTATGGCACGGGCGAGGAGCTGGTGGAGGGCATCGAGAACATGCAGGTCCTGTATGGCCTGGATGCGACGACCGATATCGCCCTGGCCACGCCGCCGACTGGGCGGATCGTCGATCAGCGCGTAGCCAGCAGCGTCAGTACCGCTACCGATGCAACGGCAACCGCCGCGTGGCGACGTGTCGGGATGGTGCAGGTCGGTCTGCTGGCCAGGAGTCCGCAGCGTGCTTCGGCCGAAGCACCGGGTGCGGCCGACAACTATCTTGGAGTGCTCGGGGTGACCATCGCGCCGGGTGATCCCTATGACCAGCGTCATCGCGGGGCCTATGAAGTCTCCGTTGCGCTCCGCAACCGCCTGTTCGGGAACTGACGACCATGCGACCAATCACTCGCTTTTCGCGTCGCCCTTTTTCTGGTCCTGCCCGCCAGCGTGGTGCGGTGCTGTACATTTCGCTGATCCTGTTGATTCTGCTGGCCCTGCTGGGAGTGATAGGCATGCAGGTGGCAGGCATGCAGGAGCGCATGGCATCGGGCTACCGCGCTGGTAGCTTGGCGTTCCAGAACGCCGAGGGGGCTGCGCGCGGGGCGGAAAATGCAGTCGAGAAAATCGCCAACCGACAGTCAGCGGGTGACAACCCGATGGTCAGTTCCGCCGACATCGATCAACGCTGCGACGATGGTTTCGATCCGTCCGACTGGGTGGCCAAGACCAAGCTGGGCAGCAAGCCGGCGGTGAAGGTCCGGCAGATCCAGGGCTGCATCCAGGGAGAGGGGGCGCTGGACATGGGAAAGCCGCTGGAGACAGCAACGCCGGTTTACCAGATCACGACGTATGCCAGTGATACGACTTCCGACGCGACGTCGCGTTCGGCGGTCGATACCGTATTCAAGCTGTGAGGCTGGGGAGCCCATGAACACGCGCAATCGCAGAATCCTGGCAGGCGTTGGCCTTGCCGTCTTGGCCGCCGGCGGCTATCTGGTGCATACGCTGATGGCGGCACAGGCGCAGGGGGTGTTGGCCCAGGAGCCGATGAACGTTCAGGTGCAGACGCCGCCAGCGTTCATCATGGCGGTAGACGACTCCAACTCGATGACCTTTGAGCGCATGTTTCCAGGGGGCGATGGGCGTCTGATCTTCAACTCGTCAACGGGCAGCTTCTTCAACAATGATGGCAGCTTCTACAGTGTTGGCCGTGATTGCACGAGCAGCTCGGTCGATTGCTATCTTTATCTGTATCCACATTCCGATTACAACGAACGCTATTCGTACGGCCGTGCGATTCCGCCGTTGGACATCTTCGGGTTCGCACGTTCGCACGTCTACAATGCGAGCTATTACAACCCTGCTGTCACCTATAAGCCATGGATAAAGGCTGACGGGACACGCTGGGCCGACGCAGTCCTTGACAAGGTGCGCGTTGACCCTCGCACCGGATTTGCGGGCAACCTTCAGTTGTACAACATGCTGGCGACCCGTGCGTCGAGTTCAGAGGGTTTCCAGTTCGTTGACGGAATGCGGATTCCGAATCTCGCCGACACCGGTAACGAGTATTACCGGAGCGGCAGCTGGCGCACGGCTGCGCGGGATATCAGCTCCGCGGTTCAGTATGGTGTGAAGTACTTCCCGGCGACGTTCTATCTTCCAGAGAATGCGCCCGCTCCCTATGGCTACAAGAGCGACGATGCCAATCGCCCGGTGATCGCAGGTGCTTGTGGTCCAAAGTGCAATCTTCGTCGTTACCAGATCAAGAGCGAAAACTACAATATCGACGGGGCGTACGGTCTGGCGATCCAGAATTTCGCCAACTGGTTCCAGTATCACCGCAATCGCACGCTCGCCATCATCGGTGCATCGACGGAGGCTCTGTATGGCGTCGACAACATGCGCGTGGGCTACTTCACGATCAATGTCCTGAAAGACGTGAAGATGCATGATCTGGTGACCAATCGAAGCGATCTGTACGAGCAGATATACGGCCTGAAGCCGATCAGCGGCACGCCCAACCGTCGCGCGGTGGAGTACCTGGCAGAACAGTTCCGACGTACTGATGATGGCGCGCCGGTGATGCGGGCGTGCCAGCGCAATGGTGGCATGTTGTTCACTGACGGCTACACCAACTCCGGTAATGTGCCGAATGGATCGTTTGGCAATGCCGATGGGGTCAATACCACCGATCTTCCCAGCGTTCCATTCGCGGATGGTTACAGCAATACCATGGCGGACATCACGGCCGCCTATTATTCCGGTAGCAAGACCCCGCTGCGTTCGGGTACCGGATTCGCAAAGGGCCAGGTGCCAGTGGATGAGCGCTGCGCGTCACTGGACAAGAGCAGTGCAGACTGGAAGCGGCTGGATTGCCAGACTGACCTGCATATGAACTTCTACGGCGTGACTCTGGGTGCGCAAGGGCGCATCTATGGTGTCAATCCCGCTGCGACTGCGGACCCTTTCAAGAATCCTCCTGATTGGAACAGCAATCCAGATCCTGCAAAGGTTGACGATGGCACGGTTGTCGACGAAATCTGGCACGCCGCGCTGAACAGCCGCGGTGAGTTCATCAATGCGCAGACGCCCAATGACGTGACGGTTGCAATGCGCCGGGTGCTGGAATCAATCACTGCCGGCAAGTCACCGTCTGGAACACTGGGCATGACCGGCGCCCGCATTGGTGCAGGCTCGCTGTCGGTAACGCCCAGCTACGACATCCGCAATGGTGCGACCGACTGGTCGAGCAAGCTCAAGGCTTCGACCGTCAGGATCACTGGTGAACAGGTCGCTGTGTTCAGTGAGGCCTGGGAGGCGTCCGCCAAGCTGTCCTCGAGTGGTCGTCGCATTGTCGCCAACAAGGCGGGCAGCGTCGTCGACTTTGGGGCGGGTACGATCAGCCTGACCGACTTGTGCAGCAAGCCGGATGGCAAGTACGCCACGATGCTGGTGTGCAGCCAGGATAAGTTGAAGGACATTGATGCTGACCTGAGCACGGCCATCCGCTATCTGAAGGCGGATGCATCGATGGAAAAGCGCAACGGTGGCAAGTACCGTGACCGCGCGACACCGCTGGGTGACATCGTCACATCCGCACCCGTGGTGAGTTCGCCGATTGACGACTATGGCTATCGCCAGCTTGGTGGAAGCTATGCGGTCAGCTACGCCAAGTATCTCGATACCAAGGCGAAGGGCCATCGCTACATGGTGTACGTGGGCGCGAACGACGGCATGTTGCATGCCTTCGACGGTGGTATGGGTGCCTCGGGTGAGATGGACAGCAGCGGTGGCACCGAGAGCTTCGCCTATATTCCCGCAACTGCGCTGGGCCACATGGCAAACCTGTTGTTCCCCTTCAAGCCGGACAGCAAGGACCAGACCTTCCGTCATCGCTATTACGTCGATGGACCGATCACGGTCTCCGACATTTTGAATGGAAGCACGTGGCAGACAGCGCTGGTCGGCACCGCCGGTGCGGGCGGTCGCTCAGTGTTCGGATTGGATGTGAGTGCTCCGGGTTCCTTCGGCACCGGCGAAGTGTTGTGGGAAATCAATGACATCAATGCGTCGTTGCCCGAGAACGTGCGCAACAACATCGGGTTTGTGCTGGGCAAGCCAGTAATCGTTCCTGTAAAGGAAGGCAACGGCATTGCCTGGAAGGCGATCTTCGGCAACGGCTACAACAGTTTCAGTCGCAAGGCGGTGCTGTTCGTGGTCGACATGGCCACTGGCAGTGCACGGATGATCGAGGCGGCTGAAGGAACTGCTGCAAACGGTATCAGTGGTGACAATGGCCTGGGCAACGTTGTGGTGGTGGATCGTTGGCGAGGCGATAACCAGAACGTGCGTGGCCGGGATGGGCTGGCGGACACCGTCTATGCAGCCGACCAGCGAGGTGCGGTCTGGAAGTTCGATCTGACCGACGGCAAGGACACCGCGTTGTCGACTCCCGTGTTTACCACCCAGGTCAGCCAGGATACGGGCGGGCGCAATTATCGCCAGCCCATCACCGGCGGCATGACGGCAGCGACCGGGCCGTCTGGTGGCGTGATGCTGTACTTCGGTACGGGCAGCTTCTCGTTCTACTCGGACAAGGACGACAAGACACAGCAGGCGCTGTATGCGGTCAACGACCTTGCTGGAAAGAGCGTTGCGACGACGTTGACGGCTTCCAATCTCGTCCCCTACACGGCCGCCACACCAGCAACCGGCGCGGAGGCGCGCAAGATCGTTGCAGGTACTGCGCCTGCCAATGCGCGTGGCTGGATGGTCAGTCTTCCCACAACCAATGGAGAGCGGTTCGTCGGCAACCCATTGCTCGTCAGCGGCATCATGTTCCTGCCTACGTATGTCCCCAATCTGGAATCCGTGGGTTGCTCGACGAGTGGTTCGAACTGGCTGTTTGGTCTCTCGTCGCTGACCGGCGCGGCCGCGCTGGAGAATGTCCGGGCCGGATCGCCCAAGGGTGAAAAGCCAGCAGCGGGCACGGCAGGTATTCTGCTGAAGAGCGAGGGCACTGCCCCGATCAGGGACGTATCGCTGTCAGTGTTGCCGCGTCTTGGCACCGGCAAGGAGGGCCCGCCCGGGGGCAGCTCGTGCTGGATGGTGGTGGGCGCCGCCGGTAGCCAATCGCTGTATCTGCCCTATCCCTGCGGTCGCCAGTCCTGGCGCCAGCTGCAATGATTCCGATGCAAGGAACCCATCACATGTTTGCTGTCTCCTCGCCTCGTCGTGCGGCCGGCTTCACGCTGATCGAGCTGATGATCGTGGTGATCGTCATCGGCATCCTGGCGGCAATCGCGATTCCCTCCTATCAGAGCTACGTGAGGCGATCGCATCGAGCAGTTGTAAAGGCGGACATGGCCGAGTATGCGCAGCGTGCCGAGCGCTACCACTCAAGCAACAATTCCTATGCCGGATTTGCGCTGCCCAGCAAGGTCTCGCCACGCGAAGGTGGTACGGCCCGCTACAACCTGGCGTACAAGGGGGACGGCACAACCTTCACGATCACCGCCACGCCGCAGGGCACGCAGACCAAGGACAGCTGCGGCAAGCTGAGCCTGGACCAGGCCAACCGCAAGACAGCCGAAGCGGCCCTTTCGGACTGTTGGTAAGTCAGGTGTTGATCTTCCGGTAAACGGTCAGTACAATGCGCCTCCCCGCCCGAATAGCTCAGCCGGTTAGAGCACTTGACTGTTAATCAGGGGGTCGTTGGTTCGAGTCCAACTTCGGGCGCCAGATACTGCAAAAGCCGCGAGAAATCGCGGCTTTTGTTTTTCTTGCGTGGATGTTCAGCAGGGCATGTTGCGGTCCGTGCGTTCACTGCGTGTGCGCCCGCCATTGTTGACAATCAGCTTGCCATGCAGGCGGCTGCCGGCGCAGATGCGCAGGGTCAGATTGGCACCAGGGCTCCGCCCATCGGCCTGGAAAAACAGTTGCGGGCGGCCACTGCTCGCCTGGGCCAGGATCAGGACGTCGGAACGCCCGCGCTGGTGTGTCAATACCATGTCGGATGATGACGGCGATCCTCGGCGGGTGCCGCTCCGGTAGACGATCCAGCCGATGCTCCAGTCGCTGATGCAGTGCAGTCCATCGTCGCTGGCGCACACGCCGATCAGCTCGCGCCGCCTCAGGGCTTCGCTGCGAGCACTGGAAAGACCCGCATGCAGGCTCAACTGCAGGGCATCGGCGCGCTGCCGCAACAGCAGGGACTGCAGGGAGGGCCAGCCGGCCGCCAGTAGCACGGCCATCACTGCCACGACCGCCAACAGTTCGACCAGATGCATGCCTCGCGGTGCGGTAGGGCTGGGGAAGGGGAGGTGGCGCATGGGTCCAGCCTCCCTTGTCCAGCTAGGCGCCACCATCAGCCAACGCCGCGCTCACCTGCCCGAAAACCCCTCAGCGGGCCGTCACTCCATGCCCCGTATACTCACTACTCCCGGGAACTGGCACCACCATGAGCGACCGTTTTGAACTCGTCTCGCCGTATTCGCCGGCGGGCGACCAGCCTGATGCCATCGCGAAGCTGACCAGCAACTTCGAAGCGGGCATCGCCAAGCAGACGCTGCTGGGCGTGACCGGCTCGGGCAAGACCTACACCATCGCCAACGTCATCCAGAACGTGCAGAAGCCGACGCTGATCATGGCGCCGAACAAGACGCTGGCGGCGCAGCTGTATGGTGAGTTCAAGGCGTTCTTCCCGCACAACGCGGTGGAGTACTTCGTCAGCTACTACGACTACTACCAGCCGGAAGCCTACGTACCGTCGTCGGACACCTTCATCGAGAAGGACAGTTCGATCAACGAGCACATCGAGCAGATGCGGCTGGCGGCGACCAAGACCCTGCTGTCGCGCCCGGACGCGATCGTGGTGGCGACGGTGTCGGCAATCTATGGCCTAGGCGCGCCGGAAGACTACCTGTCGCTGCGCCTGATCCTGTCCAAGGGCGAGCGCATCGACCAGCGCGACCTGATCAACCACCTGACCCAGCTGCAATACACGCGCAACGAATACGAGCTGCAGCGCGGTACGTTCCGCGTGCGTGGTGAAGTCATCGACGTGTTCCCGGCCGAGTCGGACAGCGAGGCGCTGCGCCTGGAGCTGTTTGATGGCGAGGTCGAGAAGATCACGTTGTTCGATCCGCTCACCGGCGAGACGCTGCGCAACATGCAGCGCTTCACGGTCTACCCGAAGACCCATTACGCCACCACGCGCGAGCGTGTGCTGGCGGCCATCGAGACGATCAAGGTCGAGCTGAAGGAGCGCCTGGAGCAGCTGTACGCGCAGAACAAGCTGGTCGAAGCGCAACGCCTGGCGCAGCGCACCCAGTTCGATCTGGAAATGATGGCCGAGGTCGGCTACTGCAACGGCATCGAGAACTACTCCCGGCACCTGACCGGCAAGAACGCCGGCGAACCGCCGCCGACATTGTTCGACTACCTGCCAGCCGACGCGCTGCTGGTGATCGACGAATCGCACGTGACCATTCCGCAGATCGGTGCCATGTTCAAGGGCGACCGTTCGCGCAAGGAGACGCTGGTCGAGTTCGGGTTCCGGCTGCCCTCGGCGCTGGACAACCGGCCGCTGCGCTTCGAGGAGTGGGAAGAGCGCTGCCCGCGCAGCATCTATGTGTCGGCCACGCCAGGCCCCTATGAGTACCGCGAGGCCGGTGACGAGATCACCGAACTGGTCGTACGCCCCACCGGGCTGATCGACCCGGTGGTGGAGATCCGCCCGGTGGGCACCCAGGTTGACGACCTGATGAGCGAGGCCAACGCGCGCATCAAGGCCGGTGACCGTGTGCTGGTCACGACGCTGACCAAGCGCATGGCAGAGAATCTCACCGAATACCTGACCGAGCACGGCATCCGCGTGCGCTACCTGCACTCGGACGTGGACACGGTCGAGCGCGTGGAGATCATCCGCGACCTGCGCCTGGGCAAGTTCGATGTGCTGGTGGGCATCAACCTGCTGCGCGAGGGCCTGGACATGCCCGAGGTGTCTCTGGTGGCGATCCTGGATGCCGACAAGGAGGGCTTCCTGCGCTCGACCGGCTCGCTGATCCAGACCATCGGCCGTGCCGCCCGCAACGTGCGTGGCAAGGCGATCCTGTATGCGGACAAGATCACCCGTTCGATGCAGGCGGCGATCGACGAGACCGACCGTCGTCGCGCCAAGCAGGTCGAGTACAACGAGCAGCACGGCATCGTGCCGCGCTCGGTGGCGCGTCCGATCACCGACGTGCTGGAAGGTGCGCGCTCCGATGCGGCCGAGAAGGAAGCAAAGAAGGGCAAGGGCAAAGGCAGGCCCGGCGTTGCCGAGGAGGGGAGTGACTATCGATCGCTCAGCCCGGCCCAGCTGGCGTCCCGTCTCAAGGCGCTGGAGCAGCAGATGTACCAGCACGCCAAGGACCTGGAATTCGAGGATGCCGCCCGCGTGCGTGACCAGATCCGGCAGCTGAAGGAAGCGAGTCTGGGCTGAACGCGGCAGTGCAGCATCTTCTTCACAAAAGTGTTGCGCTTCACGGCCGGCATCCGTAATATACGCGGCCTGCACTGACGCAATCGCGGACGTTCAGAAGCAAAAACGGGCGGTTAGCTCAGCGGTAGAGCACTACCTTGACATGGTAGGGGTCACAGGTTC